>NZ_JAZDRM010000004.1:0-167393 GCF_047501495.1 Ancylobacter sp. G4_0304
GGGGGGAGGGGACTGGTTTCGTGCCATCGTCGAGCCATGTCGCAGGATGGCGGCGAAAGCACGACGAAACTGGCGCCGGTCGCGGCGGCTTCGTGGCCGACCGCGACAGGCCGCAGCCGCGCCGCGCTCCTGCGCGCCGAGAGGGGCGGCCGGCCTTATGGGGGCGGCCCGCCGGGCCGGGTTCACCCCTGTCCTAGAGCATGTCACGACGTTGTTGAAGGGGCGCGCGATCATGAAGATGTCACGGCGCGCAAGCGGGGAGCCGCTTCACCGTGACAGAGGCGAATGATAGGTACATAGGTGTTAAAACGCGCCGGCGTACCGCCGGCAGGGGGAAATCATGCCCGCTCGTGTCCTGCGTGCCGCCGCGCTTCTCGCCTGTGTCTTCACCCTCGGCACTCCGTTGCTGCCGCCCAGCGTCGCGCTGGCGCAACAGCCCGCCGCCCCGGCGCCGGCCGCGGGAGCCGGTACCGCCTCCGCGCCCTATCAGGGCATGTCCGCCGGCGCGCTGGCCTGGCCGCGCAGCTTCGATGTCGGCGACCAGCTGCTTCAGGTCTATCAGCCGCTGATCGAGACCTGGAACGGCGACCAGCTTTCCGGCCGTGCCGCCATCGCCATCGGCCCGGCCAAGGGCACGCCGACCTACGGCATCGCCCATTTCACCGCGCGCGTGGCGATCGACAAGCCGGCGCGCCTCGCCCAGCTCTCCTCGATCGAGGTCACCAAGGTCGACGTGCCGACCGATCCCTCGCAGGACACCGCGCTGATGAGCGCGCTGCAGTCGCGCATTCCCCCGCAAGGCATGAGCGTGGCGCTCGACCACCTCACCACCTCCTATGCGGCGGCTAAGGAAATCACCAAGGAGATGACGCAGCCGGTGGACAACACCCCGCCGCGCATCGTGTTTGCCAGCACGCCGACCCTCCTGGTGCAGGTCGCCGGCACGCCGGTGCTGCGCCCTGTGCAGGGCGCGCAGGGCTATCAGCGCGTGATCAATACCGGCCCGCTGATCCTGGTCGACAGCACCGGGGCCTATCACCTTCAGGCCGCCGGCATCTGGTATCAGGCGCCCGCGATTGAGGGGCCGTGGACGGTGACGTCCGCCCCGTCGCCGGACCTCCAGGCCGCTGGTGGTACCGCCAATTACAACGAGCCGGCGCAGTCCATGCTGCCGGCCAATGGCCAGAAGCCGGCGCAGCCCGCCGCCGTGATGGTTGTCACCACCCCAACCGAGCTGGTGCTGACCAATGGCGCGGCGCAGATGGCGCCGGTCACCGGCACCTCTCTGCTGCGCATGAGCAACGCCAACCACGCCGTGTTCATGGACCCGAGCAACAATAATTACTACGTGCTGGTCTCGGGCCGCTGGTTCCGCTCCGCCGGGCTGAACGGCCCGTGGAGCTTCGTCGCCGGCTCCGACCTGCCGGCCGGTTTCGCAAAGATCTCCCCGACCGATCCGGCGGCGAACGCGCTGGTGGCGGTGCCAGGCACGCCGCAGGCCAAGGAAGCGGCCATCGCCGCCACCGTGCCGCAGACCGCGACCATCGCCCGCAACACCCAGCTCACCATCCAGTATGATGGCGGCACGCCGAAATTCGTGCCGATCAAGGGCACCACGCTGCTCTATGCCGAGAACACCCGCACGCCGGTGATCCAGCTCGACACCGGCCGCTACTACGCGCTGTTCCACGCCGCGTGGTTCGTTTCCACCGCGCCGACCGGCCCGTGGAATGTCGCCGATGTGGTGCCGGCGGCGATCTACACGATTCCCGTGTCCTCGCCGCTTCACTATGTGACCTATGTGCGGGTCTATGCCTCGACGCCCGACGCGGTGACGGTCGGCTACACCCCCGGCTATCTCGGCGTGGTGCTGGCGCCCGGCGGCACGGTGGTCTACGGCACCGGCTATAATTGCGTGGGCTATGTCGGCGCCACCTACTGGTATGGCTGCCCGCCGACCTATGGCTACAACGCCGCCTTCGGCTGGACCACCGGCTTCGCCTTCGGCTTCGTCGACGGCTATGACTGGGGCGTCGCCGATCCGTGGTGGGGCCCCTATTGGGGCCATGGCCCGTGGGGCGGGCCCTGGACCAACGTCAATATCAACCAGACCAACATCTATGGCGCCTGGGGCGGCGCGGCCGTGGTCAACCATGCCTATGGCTACAACCCGTGGACCGGCAATGAATGGGCCGGGCGCAACGTCGCCGGCGTGACCGGCAACGGCACCGCCTTCGCCGGGCGCGGCGGGGCGGCCTTCAACCCGTGGAGCGGGAACTACGCGGCCGGCCGCGAGGGCGCCTATGACAATCCCTATTCCGGGGCTCATGGCGAGGCGCGCGCCGGCATCGAGGGCAATGCCTATAACGGCAATTTCGCCGCCGGGCGGCAGTCCGCGGGCTACAACCCGACCACCGGCATCGGCCATGCCTCGGAGACCGGCGTGACCGACGTCGACGGCCATGTGAGCGCCGACAGCCGCGGCGTCGCCGGCAATGCGCGCACCGGCAATGCGGTGGCCTGGAACAACGGCAACATCTACACGGACCATGACGGCTCGATCCATCAATATGGCGATGACGGTGCCTGGCAGCATCAGGCGGCCAATGGCGGCTGGCAGCGCGACACCGATCAGGGCCAGATCGACCGGCTGGACAGCCAGCGCAGCTTCCAGTCGATGGGCGACCAGCGTTTCAACGACTTCGCCCGAGCCGGCGGCTATGGCGATTTCGGTGGCGGGGGCTACCGGGGCGGCTTCGGCGATGGCGGCTTCCGCGGCGGCGATTTCGGCGGCGGCGGGTTCCATGGCTTTGGCGGGGGCGGCTTCCGCCGCTGAAGGCACGGCTTTCCTTCGCTCGAACGACAAAGAATGCCCGGCCGCGCGCCGGGCATTTTCGTTTCCGATGGTCGTCTAACGAAAAACGCCGCCCGGAAGGGGCGGCGTTTCGACGAGAGAGTGGTGCAGGAGAGCCGGCCTCAGGCCGCCTTCTTGCTTTCGACCTCGGCGCTCCACTGGCCCAGCGCGGCGAGGTAGTTCATCTTGGCGCGGTGGGTGAAGGCGGCCTGGCCGGCGGCCCAGTTCTCATCCTTGCCCGACCACGCCTTCTGCGGCGCGGCCTGAAGCGCGCGGCCATAGGAGAAGGTGAGGTTCCAGGGCAGCCCGCCGATCTTGATCATGGCGTCGAGATGGGCGGTGGCGTCCTCGTCCGACTGGCCGCCGGACAGGAAGGCGATGCCGGGGACGGCGGAAGGCACGCAGTTCTTGAGCAGGCGCACCGTCTTCTCGGCGACTTCCGCGACCGATGCCTGCTTCGGGCACTTCTTGCCGGACACCACCATGTTCGGCTTCAGCACCATGCCTTCGAGGCGGATGCGGGCGTAATAGAGCTGCTGGAAGGTTTCCTTCAGAACCCATTCGGTGACGTGGTAGCAGCGGTCGATGTCGTGGTCGCCGTCCATCAGCACTTCCGGCTCGACGATCGGCACGATGTTGGCTTCCTGGCACAGCGCCGCGTAGCGGGCCAGCGCCTGGGCGTTGGCGATCAGCGAGGTGTAGCTCGGAATGCCGTTGCCGATGTCGATCACCGCCCGCCACTTCGAAAAGCGCGCGCCGAGGTCGTAATATTCCTTCAGGCGGCCACCGAGGCCGTCGAGGCCCTCGGTGATGGTCTCGCCGGGCGCACCCGGCTGCGGCTTGGCGCCGGCATCGACCTTGATGCCGGGAATCGAGCCGGCCTTCTGGATCAGTTCGACCAGCGGCGTGCCGTCCTTGGCCTTCTGGCGGATGGTCTCGTCGAACAGGATGACGCCCGAGATGTACTTGGTCATCGCCTCTTCGGAGCGAAACAGCATCTCGCGGTAATCACGGCGATTGTCGAAGGTGGATTCGACGCCGATATCGTCGAAACGCTTCTTGATCGTGCTTGAACTCTCGTCGGCGGCCAGGATGCCCTTGCCGCCGGCACACATTTTATACGCAACTTCGTCGAGACTGGCCGTCATCGTTTTCTCCCGCACGAGAAGGACGAACCCCCTCCCGCCGATAGGGCCGTGGCGGGAGGAGACCTGATGGATTTATAGCATCGGCGCCTTAAATTTCTCGACACATGACGCGTCGGTAAACCTCAGGAACCTCATTTTCCAGCCTCGCTCGAAAGGCGAAGCTGGACCTTGCGTCAACTCAACGCGTCACGTCTTGAGGCGCGATCGCGTCGCGAAGCTTGAACCTCCCGGTTCGGATGGAGCACCCGAACCGGGAGGTTCTGGATTTAGACAGCTGAAGCCATTCCTTCCCGATCAGATGGGTCCATCTGATCGGGAAAGGCGCTACCGGCGCAGTGCCTCCACCCCCGGCAGCGGCTTGCCTTCCAGCCATTCCAGGAAGGCGCCGCCAGCGGTCGAGACATAGGTGAAGTCGTCGGCGACGCCGGCATGGTTGAGCGCCGCCACCGTGTCGCCGCCCCCGGCGACCGAAAGCAGCTTGCCGGCCACCGTCAGCTCCGCCGCCGCCTTGGCGACCGCCACCGTCGCGATGTCGAAGGGCGGCAGTTCGAACGCGCCGAACGGTCCGTTCCAGACCACCGTCTTCGCGGTCTTGAGCTTGGCGATCACGTTGTCGATCGAGGCCGGGCCGGCGTCCAGCATCATCTCGTCGGCCTTGATGTCGTCCACCGAGGCGACGCGGTGGGCGGCATGGGCCTTGAACTCGGTCGCGGCCAGCGCGTCGACCGGCAGCACCACGTCGCAGCCGGCGGCCTTGGCCTTGTCGAGAATCTCCAGCGCGGTGCCGGCGAGGTCGTGTTCGCACAGCGACTTGCCGACATCTTTGCCCTGCGCGGCGAGGAAGGTGTTGGCCATGCCGCCGCCGATCACCAGCACATCGACCTTGGCGACCAGATTGCCGAGCAGGTCCAGCTTGGAGGACACCTTCGCGCCGCCGACCACGGCCATGACCGGGCGCTCGGGCTTCTCCAGCGCCTTGGCCAGCGCCTCGATCTCGACCTGCATGCAGCGCCCGGCATAGGCCGGCAGGTGATGGGCAAGGCCCTCGGTGGAGGCATGGGCGCGGTGGGCGGTGGCGAAGGCGTCGTTCACATAGAGGTCGCCGAGCGCGGCGAGCGCCTCGACGAAGGCGGGGTCGTTCTTCTCCTCGCGCGGGTCGAAGCGGGTGTTCTCCAGCAGCAGGACCTCGCCATCCTTGAGCTTCGTCACGGCGGCCTCGGCCTCGGGACCGATGGTGGCGGGGGCGAAGGCGACGGGCTTGCCGAGGCGGGAGGCGACCTCTCCGGCGATCGGCGCCAGCGAGAGCTTGGGATCGGCGCCCTTGGGGCGGCCGAAATGGGCGAGCAGGATGACCTTGCCGCCCTTGGAGGAAATCTCGGAAATGGTCGGCAGTACGGCCTGGATGCGGGTGTCGTCGGTGACGCGGCCGGCATCGACCGGCACGTTCAGATCGACGCGCACCAGCACGCGCTTGCCCGCAAATTCGGCGTCATCGAGGGTGCGGAAGGCGGAGGTCTCGCTCATGTGGGCTCTCCCCAGTATGGGCTTCGGGTTCTTTGGCTGGCTCAAACGAAACGGCCGGGCGTCTTATCGACGGCCCGGCCGGAACTCGTTCAGATCAGCTTGCCCAGTGCCACCGCGGTGTCGGACATGCGGTTGGAGAAGCCCCATTCGTTGTCGTACCAGCTCAGCACGCGCACGAAGTTGCCTTCCATCACCTTGGTCTGGTCGAGAGCGAAGGTGGAGGAGTGGGCATCGTGGTTGAAGTCGATCGAGACGTTGGGCTGGCTGGTATAGCCGAGCACGCCCTTGAGGTAGCCCTCGGCGGCGGCCTTGATCGCCTCGTTGATCTCTTCCTTGGTGGTGGTCTTCTTGGCGACGAATTTCAGGTCGACCACCGAGACGTTCGGGGTCGGCACGCGGATCGAGGAGCCGTCGAGCTTGCCGGCAAGCTCCGGCAGCACCAGGCCGACCGCCTTGGCGGCGCCGGTCGAGGTCGGGATCATCGACATCGCGGCAGCACGGGCGCGGTAGAGGTCCTTGTGCATGGTGTCCAGCGTCGGCTGGTCGCCGGTGTAGGAGTGGATCGTGGTCATGAAGCCCTTCTCGATGCCGACGGCATCGTTGAGGACCTTGGCCACCGGGGCGAGGCAGTTGGTGGTGCACGAGGCGTTGGAGATGACGAGGTGGTCCTTCGTCAGCTTGTCGTGGTTCACGCCGTAGACCACGGTGAAATCGGCGCCGTCGGCCGGGGCCGAGACGATGACGCGCTTGGCGCCAGCGGTCAGGTGCGCGCTCGCCTTGTCCTTCGAGGTGAAGATGCCGGTGCACTCAAGGGCGATGTCGACGCCGAGCGCGGTGTGCGGCAGCTCGGCCGGGTTGCGCACCGCGGTCACCTTGATCGGGCCGCGGCCGACATTGATGGTGTCGCCCTCGACCGTCACCGTGCCGGGGAACTTGCCGTGCACGCTGTCGAAGCGGAACAGATGCGCATTGGTCTCGACCGGTCCGAGATCGTTGATGGCAACGACTTCGATATCGGTACGGCCGGATTCGATGATCGCGCGCAGCACATTGCGGCCGATGCGTCCGAAACCGTTGATGGCAACCTTGAGCGTCATGCGTCTATCCCCGAGATGAAAAGTGGGTTCCTGGCCGCCGGACCTTGTACGTGCCGTTCCTTTTAATGTCCGGGCGCCTCCCAGCGCATTGGCCTCATAGCGCGGGGCGGGCGCCTATGCCAGCGTCCTTCCCCTTCGATAGGACCGATGCGCGGAGCTGTCGCACGATCCATGCACTCAATGCATAGCGCCGCTTATTTTGCGCTCTTCAGCCGGCTTTTCGCCGTGGTAGCGACCGCCTCGGCGGTGATGCCGAAATGCGCGAACACCTGCGGGGCCGGACCCGAGGCGCCGAAGCCGGTCATGCCGACGAACGCGGCGTCGGAGCCGACCACCGCGTCCCAGCCCTGACGGATCGCGGCTTCGATCGCGACCTTGACCGGGGCCTTGCCGACCACCTGCCGGCGGGTCTCTTCGGGCTGGTTCAGGAACAGCTCGAAGCAGGGCACCGAGACCACGCGGGTCGGGATGCCTTCGGCTTCCAGCAATTCGCGCGCGCTTGCCGCCAGCGAGACTTCCGAGCCCGAGGCGAACAGCGAGACCTGCGCCTCGTCGGAGGCCGGGATCAGCTCATAGGCACCGCGCGCGGTGAGGCAGCGCTCGGTGCTCTCGGTGCGCAGCAGCGGCAGGTTCTGGCGGGTCAGCGCCAGCACGCTCGGGCCGCTCTTATGCTCCAAAGCGAGCTTCCAGGCTTCCGCCGTCTCCACCGTGTCGCAGGGGCGGAACACCAGCAGGTTGGGAATGGCGCGCAGCGCGGCGATCTGCTCCACCGGCTGGTGGGTCGGGCCATCCTCGCCGACGCCGATCGAATCGTGGGTGAACACGTAGACCACGCGGGTGCCCATCAGTGCCGCGAGACGGATCGAGGGGCGGCAATAGTCGGAGAACACCAGGAAGGTGCCACCATAGGGGATGAAGCCGCCATGCAGTGCGAGGCCGTTCATCGCCGCCGCCATGCCGTGCTCGCGAATGCCCCAGTTCACATAGCGCCCGTCATAGGCGGGGGGCAGCACGTCCTTGGCGGTGGCCTTGGTCTTGGTGTTGTTGGAATGGGTGAGGTCGGCCGAGCCGCCCACCATTTCCGGCAGCGCGGCGGTCAGCGCCTCCAGCACGATTTCCGAGGACTTGCGGGTGGCGACCGCGCCGCCATCCGCGCGGGCCTTGGCGATGACGCCGGCGATCGTCTCGGCGAACTTCGACGGCAGGTCGCCGCGCTGGCGCCGGTCGAACTCGCAGCGCCGGTCCATGTCGGCGTCCTTGAAGCGCTGCAGCCAGCTCTTGTGGGCCTGGCGCGAGCGCAGCCCGGCGAGGCGCCACGCGTCGAGCGCGTCGGTCGGCACGGTGAACGGCTCGGCCTCCCAGCCCAGAGCGGCGCGGGTGGCGGCGATTTCGGCGGCGCCCAGCGGCGCGCCGTGCACGCCATTGGTGCCGCCCTTGTTAGGAGCGCCGAAGCCGATGGTGGTGCGACAGGCGATCAGCGAGGGCTTGTCGGTGGTCTTGGCGTGCTCGATGGCGGCGAAGATGGCGTCGGGGTCGTGGCCGTCGATGCGGGTGGCGTCCCAGCCCGAGGCTTCGAAGCGCGCGAGCTGGTCGGTGGAGACCGAGAGCGAGGTCGGCCCGTCAATGGTGATGTGGTTGTCGTCCCACAGCACGATCAGCTTGCCGAGCTTCTGGTGGCCGGCGATCTCGATCGCCTCCTCCGAGAGGCCTTCCATCAGGCAGCCGTCGCCCGCGATCACATAGGTGTGGTGATCCACGAGGTCAGGGCCGAACTGCGCGGCGGCCATGCGCTCGGCCAGCGCGAAGCCGACCGCGGTGGCGATACCCTGCCCGAGGGGGCCGGTGGTGGTCTCGACGCCGACGGTGTGGCCGAATTCCGGATGGCCGGGGGTCTTCGAGCCGAGCTGGCGGAAATGACGGATGTCGTCCATCGACACGCCTTCATAGCCCACCAGATGCAGCACCGAGTACAGCAGCATCGAACCGTGGCCGGCGGAGAGGATGAAGCGGTCGCGGTCCGGCCAATGCGGATCGGTGGGATCGAACTTCAGCACCTTGCCGAACAGGACGGTGGCGACATCGGCCATGCCCATGGGCATGCCGGGATGGCCGGACTTGGCGGCCTCGACGGCATCCATGGACAGCGCCCGGATGGCGTTGGCCATGCGATCGTGCTTTTCGCGGTTCGACATGAGGGCGACGTCTCCCGATGGGGGTTGTCTCGCCGCGCAGCGGGGATGGGGATTAAGCTGATCCGCTTCGCTGCGCGGTCCTGTGGCCACGGTGTTGCCGCATTGCAGCAGCGCGGGGAGTGATAGCACCACGCCGCGTCCTGTCAAACGCAGCGCCGGCGGGGAAGGTTGCGCGGCGCGTCGACCCGGGTCCGATCCTTGCGGCCGCGGTTGACGCTGCGGGCCGGCGCAGGCTCAATGTCGCCGGAATCGCGCGATATCGCGAATCTCCCTGCACCTTGCGACGGAACCCGCGCGTTCATGAATCATCCGGCATCCGGCGACGCCAATCCGCTCGAAGCCGCGCTCCGGCGCTTCAATGCCGCCGTCGAGGCGCTGGAAGCCGCCGTGGAGCGCCGGCTGGAGGTCGAGCGGCAGGAGGCGGCGCTGGCCGCCCAGCTCCATGTACTCGGCGCCGACCGGGCGCGCCTTGCCGATGCGCTGGATGGCGCGCAGGCCAAGGCCGAGCGGCTGGAAGGCGCCAATGACGAGGTGGCGCGCCGGCTCGGCAGCGCCATGGAAACCATCCGCGCGGTGCTCGCCGCGCATGAGCGCTGAGGCGTCGCCCATGGCCCATGTCTCCGTCACCATTGCCGGACGCGCCTATCGCATGGCCTGCGACGACGGCCAGGAAGACCACCTGACCCGGCTCGGCCAGGAGGTCGACGCCAAGATCGACCAGCTGCGTGCCGCCTTCGGCGAGATCGGCGACCAGCGGCTCAGCGTGATGGCGGCGATCACCATCGCCGACGAGCTCAGCGAGACGCGCCGGCATGTGCGCGCGCTGGAGCAGGAACTCCAGGCCGAGCGCGCCGCCCGCACTGGCGCGCAGCAGCGGCTCGGCGACAACCAGAAGGCGCTGGCCGGCACGGTGCTGGACGCCGCCGACCGGCTGGAGCGCCTCGCCCGCGAGCTCGGCCCCAGCCCCTCCGGCGGCGTCGGGATGGGCTGAGCGGGGCTCGTCCCCACGGCATGCGACCTGCGCCCGCTCGACGCGCCGGGCAGGGTTGCCTTGACGAAGCGCCCCGCGCCGGGCACACGAATTCCCTTAAATCTCGCAATCGATGTCCCGTCATCGTGGCCCCACGATCGCGGGGCCCTCGTCTCTTCGGAAAGTTCCCATGATCCGCTCCCCACTCATGACCGTGATGGTCCAGGCCGTCCGCAAGGCCGGCCGCTCCCTCGTCCGCGATTTCGGCGAGGTCGAGAACCTTCAGGTCTCGCTCAAGGGGCCGGCGGATTTCGTCTCCAACGCCGACCGCAAGGCCGAGCGCATCCTTCAGGAGGAGCTTTCCCGCGCCCGGCCGAATTTCGGTTTCCTCATGGAGGAGAGCGGCGAGGTCGACGGCGCCGACGAGAGCCATCGCTGGATCATCGACCCGCTCGACGGCACCACCAATTTCCTGCACGGCATCCCGATGTTCTGCATCTCGGTCGGGCTGGTGCGCGACGGCGTGCCGGTGGCGGGCGTGATCTTCAATCCCGTCATGGATGAGCTCTACATCGCCGAGAAGGGCGCCGGCGCCTTCCTGAACGACCGCCGCATCCGCGTCGCCGCCCGCCGCGCGCTGTCCGAGAGCGTGATCACCTGCGGCGTGCCGCATATGGGCCGCGGCGATCTCGCCGGCTTCGGCCGCGAATATGCCGCGCTGGGGCCGAAGGTCTCCGGCCTGCGCCGCACCGGCGCCGCGGCGCTCGACCTCGCCTGGGTCGCGGCCGGCCGTTTCGACGGTTTCTGGGAGCGCAATCTCAAGGCCTGGGACATGGCGGCCGGCATCGTGCTGGTGCGCGAGGCGGGCGGCTATGTCAGTGATCTCGACGACGGCGACAAGATGCTGGCCAAGGGTGACATCGTCGCCGGCAACGAGCAGATCCGTCGCGACCTGCTGGCGGTGATCCGCAAGGCCTGAGCGGGCCGGGATTTTCGGTCGTCGATGTCGCGCGAAGAAAGCAGTACCGCCGCGTTCCATTTCGCGCGCTCTGTGGCATAGTCGCCCCGTCGACGAGGGTGCTGGCGGGCGCCCCGCGCGAGGAGGCTGCCACCGGCATGAGCGACCACGATCCCTATCTGAAAATTTCGTCGCCCCGGATCTTCCTGGTGCGGATGTTCGTGTTCCTGCTGCTCTGCGTGTCGCTCGCCGCGGTGCTGCATCGCCAGATCTGGACCGCCTTCCTCAATAATCCCGGCCTGAACGGCGTGATCTTCGGCGTGCTGTTCATCGGCGTCGTCTTCGCCTTCCGCCAGGTGGTGCGCCTGCTGCCCGAGGTCGACTGGGTGAACGGCTTCCGCATCGTGGAGCCGGGCATCGAGGTGCGCCGCGCCCCCAAGCTGCTGGCGCCGATGGCCGCGCTGCTCGGCGACCGCGTGGGGCGGATGTCGATCTCGCAGACCACGATGCGCAACATCCTGGAGTCGATCGGCACGCGGCTCGACGAAGCGCGCGACCTGCTGCGCTATCTCACCGGGCTGCTGGTGTTCCTCGGCCTGCTCGGCACCTTCTGGGGTCTTCTTGAGACCATCGGCTCGATCAGCCGCGTCATCGGCTCGCTGGAAGTCGGACCTGACGGCGCCTCGGCGCTGGAGACCATGAAGACCGGCCTCGCCGCGCCGCTCGGCGGCATGGGCATCGCGTTCTCGTCCTCGCTGTTCGGCCTCGCCGGGTCGCTGCTGCTCGGCTTCCTCGACCTTCAGGCCGGGCAGGCGCAGAACCGCTTCTACACCGATCTTGAAGACTGGCTGTCCACCACGGTGGAGGACCTCGGCATGGAGGAGCGCAAGCCCGTCCCGGTGCCGGCGCCCAAGCCCGTGCCCGCCGCGGCCGCCCCGGTCGGCAGCCTGCCGCCGCCGTCCGCCTTCCTGCCGCCCGCCGACCTCGCCCAGCTCACCGAGGCGGTCGCCAAGCTCGACCGCACTATGACGGAGGCCGGCTCGCAGCGCGTGACCACCGCCATGGCGCATCTGGCCGAGAGCCTTCAGGGTCTCGTCCAGCACATGCGCGGCGAACAGCAGATGGTGCGCGACTGGGTGGAGGCGCAGGCCGAGCAGCAGAAGGACATCAAGAAGCTGCTGGAGCGGATCGCGCGCAACGACAGCGACCGCGAGCGGGCCTGACCCATGGCATTGGGACGCTCCCGGGGCCGCGAGCGCGGCATCGACTACTGGCCCGGCTTCGTCGACGCGCTGTCGACGCTGCTGCTGGTCTTCGTGTTCCTGCTCTCGGTGTTCGTCATCGCCCAGTTCTTCCTCTCGCAGGAGATCACCGGCAAGGACAACGCCATGGCGCGGCTGCAGGCGCAGATCCGCGAGCTGACCGAGCTTTTGGCGTTGGAGCGCGCCAATGACGCGGAGTCGGAAAGCCAGATCGGCGCGCTGCGCGCGAGCCTGTTGCGGCTCGAACAGGAGCGCGACGCGGCCTTGGGCGAGGCCGCCGCCGCTTCCGCGCCCGAGGACCTCGCCGCCGCGCAGAACCGCTCGGCCGATCTCGGCCGCCAGCTCGCGCAGGAGCAGGACGCCAGCGCGCAGGCCGCCGCGCAGATCGCCATCCTCAACCAGCAGATCGCCGCGCTCCGCCGGCAGATCGCGGCGCTGGAAGAGGCGCTGAACATCGCCGAGACCAAGGACAAGGAGAGCCAGTCGCGGCTCTCCGAGCTCGGCCGCCGGCTCAACGTGGCGCTGGCGCAGCGCGTGCAGGAACTGACCCGTTACCGTTCGGAATTCTTCGGCCGGCTGCGCGCCATTCTCGGCGACCGCCCCGGCGTGCGCATCGTCGGCGACCGTTTCGTGTTCCAGTCGGAAATCCTGTTCGACCTCGGCCTCGCCAGCCTGCGCCCCGAGGCGGTTCCGGCCCTGGACCAGATGGCGACCGCGCTCAAGGAGCTGGAGCAGCAGATTCCGCCGGACATCGCCTGGGTGCTGCGCGTCGACGGGCACACCGACAACCGGCCGATCCAGACCCCGCAATACCCGTCCAACTGGGAATTGTCGGCGGCGCGCTCGATCGCCGTGGTGCAGTATCTGGCGTCCAGGGGCGTCTCCCCGACCCATCTGGTCGCTGCCGGCTTCGGCGAGTACCAGCCGCTCGACACCGCCGATACCGACGAAGCCCGCGCCCGCAACCGCCGCATCGAGCTCAAGCTCACTGAAAGATAGCCGGGTCGAAATGACCGAACCCCGCCACGTCGCCTTGCAGGGCTTCTCCTGGGACCACATGCCGGTGCTTTCCGCGCTCTGGGTGGAGAGCTGGCAGGAGGCGATGCCGGAGATCGATTTCGAGGCGCGGCGCGGCTGGATCTGCCATCGCATCGGCACGCTGATCGACGAGGGTGCGGTCATCGAGATCGCGACCGCGATGCCGGAGGGTGCTACGGCGGGGGCCGGCGCGCAGATGCTCGGCTTCGTCACGATCCATCCCCGAACGGGCTATGTCGACCAGCTCGTGGTGCATCCCGACCATTGGGGCGAGGGCATCGCGCTCGCGCTGATCGCCGCCGCGCGCCGGCACTCCCCGCGCCGTCTCACGCTGGACGTGAACGAGGAGAACACCCGCGCGGTGCGCTTTTACGAGAAGTCCGGCTTCACTGTGGTCAGCCGCGGCGCCAACCCGCTCTCCGGCCGCCCGACGCTGCGCATGGAGTGGCAGGGCGTGTGACGTTCAGCGAAGGCCAAGCAGCTCAAAAGCTTGGATTGCCGCCGGCTTGGGAGACCACGTTCGATCAGAAGTATTGAAACTGGCTATCGACCTTATTGGCTTGTCGGTGCCGTCCAGGGCTGCGGAATCCAGAGTGGCCGTATTCAACCCTCTCCTGTTGCAGATTTTACCGATCTGCATGTCCCACGCCCTTGGCTTCCAGCCGACCAAAGCGCCGAGTTGTGCGCACGTGCTTCCGGGATGCCTGAGAAGCACGAGGATGGCGCTGGCCTCCCAATCCCGGAGAAGCTCCTTGGAGAACGCGGCGACAATGAGTGCTGTGATGTCGGCTTCGGTCTTTGGGGGCACGCTCGACCTCCAGCGCTACGAAAACACCGCTCAGGCTTCGGTCACGATCGGACCTTGTCAATAGCTATCCTTCCCCTCGCCGAACTGCAGCGCGGCGAGCCGGGCGTAGAGGCCGCCCTGGGCGATGAGGCTGGCATGGGTGCCTTCCTCGACGATGCGGCCCTGCTCCATCACCAGAATGCGGTCCGCCGACAGCACGGTCGACAGGCGATGGGCGATGACCAGCGTGGTGCGCCCCTCCATGGAGCGGTCGAGCGCCTGCTGCACCAGCGTCTCGCTTTCCGCGTCGAGTGCCGAGGTGGCTTCGTCCAGCAGCAGGATCGGGGCGCGGCGCAGGATGGCGCGGGCGATGGCGATGCGCTGGCGCTGGCCGCCGGAGAGCGTGACGCCGCGCTCGCCCACCGGGGTCTCCCAGCCTTCGGGCAGCCGGGCGACGAACTCGTCGGCGCGGGCGAGCCGGCCGGCCTCCTCGATCTCGGCATCGCTCGCCTCGGGGCGGCCGAGGCGGATGTTCTCGCGGATGCTGGCGGCGAAGATCGCCACGTCCTGCGGCACCAGCGCGATGCGCGCGCGCACCTCATGCGGGTCGGCGTGCGCGATGTCGACGCCATCGACCGCGATGCTGCCTGACGCCGGGTCGTAGAAGCGCAGCAGAAGCTGGAACAGGGTCGACTTGCCGCCGCCCGAGGGCCCGACGATGGCGACCCGCTCGCCGGGCGCGATCTGGAAGCTGACGCCGGCCAGTGCCACCACGTCGGGGCGGGTGGGATAGGAAAAGCGCACATCGGTGAAGGCGATCGCGCCCCGCGCCGGCTGCGGCAAGGCGAGCGGGCGGGCCGGCGGGCGCACATGGGGGCGCTCGTCCAGCAGTTCGGCGATGCGCTCGGTGGCACCGGCCGCCTGCGAGATTTCGCCCCACACCTCGCCGAGCTGGCCAAGCCCGCTCGCCGCGAGCACGGCGTAGAGCACGAACTGGCCGAGCGTGCCCGCGCTCATGGTGCCGGCCAGCACGGCATTGGCGCCGGCCCACAGGATGCCGACCACGCTGGCGAAGACGAGAAAGATGCCGACCCCGGTGAGCAGCGCGCGCGCCCGCACCGCCTGCCGGGCCGCCTCGAAGGAATGTTCGACATCGGTGGAGAACCGGCTATCCGCCGCGCGCTCGGCGGTGTTGGCTTGAAGGCTGCGCACCGAGCCGATGGCTTCCGCCGCATAGGCGGAGGCGTTGGCGAGCGTGTCCTGCGCCCCGCGCGAGCGCCGGCGCACCCCGCGCCCGGAGCCGATCAGCGCCGCGACGATGACCGGGATCGCGATCAGCAGGATCGCCGACAGCCACGGGCTGGTGACCACCATCATGATGGCCGCGCCGATGAACAGCACGATGTTGCGCAGCGCGATCGAGGCCGAGGCGCCCACCGCCGACTTGATCTGGGTGGTGTCGGCCGTGAGCCGCGAGATCAGCTCGCCGGACTTCGCCTGATCGTAGAACGCGCCGTCCAGCGTCAGCAGATGGGCGAACACGCCGGCGCGCAGATCCGCCACGATGCGCTCGCCCAGCGTCATCACGAGGTAGTAGCGCATGGCCGAGGCGGCCGCGAGCACCGCCACCACGCCGATCATCACCGCGAAATAGCGGTCGATGAAGCCGGCATGGCCGGCATCGAAGCCGAAATCGATCATGCGCCGCACCGCGATCGGCACCACCAGCGTCGCCAGCGCGGCGGCGAGCAGTGCGGCCAGCGCCGCGAGCGCGCGGCCCTTGTAGCGCCGGATATGCGGCCACAGCGCGAGCAGGGGGGTGAGCCGCGGGCGGGCGGACTTTTCCGGGGCGGAGTTTTCGATAGTTGGTGCGACTTGTGTCACGCTCAGGTCTCGGTTATAGAGCCGCTCGGATTTCCGGCAGGATCGATTTTGAAGATCGCCGCGCGGTTCCCGTAAGGGTTCCGGCCCAGCGGCGGCGAGGATGCAACCCATGAAGAGCGACATCCATCCCGACTACCACTTCGTCAAGGTGGTGATGACGGACGGCACCGAGTACACGACGCGGACGACCTGGGGCAAGGAGGGTGACACCCTTCAGCTCGATATCGACGCGACCTCCCACCCGGCCTGGACCGGCGGCTCGCAGCAGCTGCTCGACCGCGCCGGCCGCGTGTCGAAGTTCCAGAAGAAGTTCGCGGGCTTCCTCAAGGCCTGATCGGCCTTCGAGGCAGCACGGCCGCTCGCGGCCGTCGCGTGACGCTTTGCAAACCCCGCCGAGGCCGCTGGCTTCCGGCGGGGTTTTGCGTGCTGGGCCGGGACAATCGCGGTGGATTACCGGCGGCATTCCCGCGCCCGCTCAGCGCTCGAAGGCGGTGCGCAGGCGGCCGATCTGGCTCGCCACCGAATGGCCGGCGCGTTCCTGGCCGGCGCGTTCGGGCACGGCATGAAGGTTCGCGCCGCGCGCCAGTCCGGCGTCGATGCGCTGGATCTGGCGCTGCAGCTCATAGCCGCGGCGCACCAGGTCGCGCAGCGTGGTCGGCAGAAGCTCTTCCTGCTCCTCGTCGGGAGCGGGGCCTTCCAGGTCGATCTTCGCGCTCTCGCGCCGCGCGTCCTGCGGGCGCATGTCGCCCTCGGCCACCGCGCGCTGGAGCAGCAGCCAGGCGGCGAGCTGCATCAGCCGCGTGGAAAGCCGCATGCTCTGCTGGGCATAGGCGGTGAGGGCGGTCCGGGACAGGTCGCGGCTCTCGACGCGGCCGGTGCCGTCGAGATAGGCGGCGGCTTCCTCGACCAGCGCCATGCCCTCCGCGAACAGCTCGGCGAAAGCGCGCGAGGCCAGCCGGCGCTCGGCGATGTTCACCGCCCCGCCGCCCGGGTCTGTGTTCCGGTCTGCTGCCATTCTTGTCACCGTCCGCGCGATTCGCGCCTGCGCTCCCCAGCGTGCCTAAGCGTGTCGCGCAGAGTGGCCGGGCTGTCCAGCCCGCCGGTCCGTGGATTGCGGGGAGGCGAAAAAGAAAGCCGCCCCGAGGGCGGCTGGAAGTGAAGACAGGGCGGCGTCAAACAAAGTGGAAAGGAACCACTCGCGTCCAACATCGGACTGCCGCAAGTAATGGTTGAGAAACCTTAACCTTGGGTTAAGCCCGCCCGTCGCGGGCGTGTTCAGCGCTTGAAGAAAGTGTCCGCCGCCACGCGCGAGGCGCGTTTGGCGATAAGCGCGAGCCGCAGCCGCTCCATCTCCGACGCCAGCAGCGTCATGCGCTCCTCGATCTCGATCTCCGACAGGGTGGAAAGATCGGCCCCGATCTCGTGGGTGGCCGGCGCCCGTGCCGGCCTCACCGAAAAAACCTCGTCGTCGATCGCCATAGGATGCCCCTCCCAGCTGTTCATCGTTAAATGCCGGCGGCGCGGTAAGTTCCGCAGGTTCCCGCTCCCTGCGACACCCGGCCGGCTTTCACAAGGTAATCCCGGCCGGGCATGGTTGCCAGCCTGCGGCGCTTGACTTAACCACAGGGCAAAGCCCCCGAGAAAACCGTGACGAGGAACCGCCCGTGACCGGAACGCCCACCGACCTGCCCGCCACCATGACCGCGATCGGCCTGCCGACCCCCGGCGGCCCCGAAGCGCTGGTTCCCGAGCAGCGGCCAGTGCCGGTGCCGGGCAAGGGCGAGATTCTGGTCAAGGTCGCGGCGGCGGGCGTGAACCGGCCGGACGTGATGCAGCGCAAGGGCTATTACCCGCCCCCGCCCGGCGCTTCCGATATTCCCGGCCTTGAGATTTCCGGCGTGGTCGTGGCGCTCGGCGAGGGCGTGACCCGCTGGAAGCTTGGCGACAAGGTGTGCGCGCTGGTCTCCGGCGGTGGCTATGCGCAATATTGCCTCGCAGATGACGCCTCCGCCCTGCCGGTGCCCGCCGGCCTGTCCATGGTCGAGGCGGCCGCGCTTCCCGAGACCTTCTTCACGGTGTGGACCAATGTGTTCGACCTTGCCGGGCTGAAGGCGGGTGAGAGCTTCCTGGTCCATGGCGGCACCTCCGGCATCGGCACCACGGCGATCCAGCTCGCCAAGGCGTTCGGCGCCAGCGTGTTCACCACGGCCGGCAGCGCCGAGAAGTGTGCGGTGTGCCGCGAGCTCGGTGCCGACGTCGCCATCGACTACAAGACCGAGGACTTCGTGGCCGTGGTCAAGGAGAAGACCGGCGGCAAGGGCGTCAACGTCATCCTCGACATGGTGGGCGGCTCCTATATCGCCCGCAATTACGAGGCCGCCTCTCCGCAGGGGCGCATCGTGCAGATCGCCTTCATGGAAGGCTCCAAGGTGCAGATCGACTATATGCGCCTGATGCTCAAGCGCCTGTCGCACATGGGCTCGACCCTGCGCTCGCGCCCGAAGGCCGAGAAGGCCGCCATTGCTGCCGCGATCGCCGAGAAGGTCTGGCCGCTGGTCGAGGCCGGCACGGTCAAGCCGGTGATGGATCAGGTGTTTCCGCTTGAGAAGGCCAGCGAGGCCCATGCCCGCATGGAGACGAGCGCGCATATCGGCAAGATCATGCTGAAGGTCGACTGAGGTCCTGGCAAACATCATCCCCGACGGCCGCCGGCCGATCGGGGATCGCTCGATGTCGGTGGGCGATCGCGGTTCTCCGGCGTCGCCGGCGCCCGCGATGACGGTATGAGGCCCGCTCGCGGAAAGCTGTTCGCCGGGCCTGCGATCCCCCTTTAATTTCGTCCCGCGCCGTCCTAGATTAGCGATGCGGGGCTGCGGGGTTCGTCAGGAGAACATATTCCCCGGGGCCTTATCGATCTCAAAGGGAGCTGTCCCTGACCGGACCCGTGGGTCCGGACACACGGCGCCCACCTACGTTGTAGGTTCCCGGGATCGATCACCAACGGCCATCGCGGCTCCGCACTTTTGTCCAAGGCATCCATGCCCGTTACGACCTCGGTCTCCCTCGACAAGGCTGCCCTCCGCGCGGTGGCGCTCAAGCGCCGCGCCGAGCTTGATCCCGCCGCCCGGGACGCGGCGGCCGCGCGGGCCGCCGCCCATGCGCTGTGCTGGCTCGGCGATGTATCCGGGGAAATGATCGCGCTGTTCTCGCCCATCGGCACCGAAATCGCCACTGAGCCGCTCGCCGGCCTGCTGCGCGGCGCCGGGGCGCGGCTCGCTTTGCCAGTGGTGGTGGCCGCGAGCACGCCGCTGCTGTTCCGCGAGTGGCGCGAGGAGGTGCCACTGGCGCCGAGCGTCGGCCCCGGCCGGCTAACGATTCCCGCCCCGCCCGAGGGCGAGAAGCTGGTCGAGCCCGACGTCATCGTGGTGCCGCTCGCCGCCTTCGATGCGCGCGGCAACCGCATCGGCTATGGCGCCGGCTATTACGACCGCACCCTGGCGCAGATCCGCGCCGCGCGGCGCATCGAGGCGCTGGGCTATGCCTTCGCCGTGCAGGAACTGCCGACCCTGCCGGCGGACGTCCATGACGAGCGCCTCGACGCCATCGCCACCGATGCCGGCATCATCTGCCCGGCCGTGGTTGAGGAGTAGCAATGCGCCTGCTTTTTCTTGGCGATGTGGTCGGGCGGCCAGGCCGTCAGGTCGTGGCCGATTATCTGCCCCGGCTGCGCGCCGACTGGGCGCTGGACTGCGTGATCGTCAATGGCGAGAACGCCGCCGGTGGCTTCGGCATCACCGAGGCGATCTACGAGGAATTCCTGGAGGCCGGCGCCGACGCGGTGACGCTCGGCAACCATTCCTTCGACCAGCGCGAGGCGCTGGTGTTCATCGAGCGCGCCCCGCGCCTCGTCCGCCCCGCCAATTACCCGCCCGGCACGCCCGGCCGCGGCGCGGCGCTGGTCGAGACCCGCTCGGGCGCGCAGGTCCTCGTGGTCAACATGATGGGCCGCACCTTCATGGACCCGATGGACGACCCCTTTGCCGCCATCGACCGCGAGCTCGATGCCGGCCCTCTGGGGCTGGTATCCGATGCGGTGGTGGTGGATTTCCACGCCGAGACCACCAGCGAGAAGCAGGCCTTCGGCCATTGGTGCGATGGTCGCGCCAGCCTGGTCATCGGCACCCACACCCATGTCCCGACCGCCGACCACCGCATTCTGCCCGGTGGTACCGCCTACATGACCGATGTCGGAATGTGCGGCTGTTATGACGGGGTGATCGGTATGGACAAGGAAGAGCCGCTGCGCCGCTTCACCCGCAAGATCGGCTCCTCGCGCTTCGAGCCGGCCTCCGGGCCGGGCACGTTGTCCGGCCTCGCGGTGGAGACCGACGGACGGGGCCTTGCCACCCGCGTGGCCCCGGTGCGCCTTGGCGGCGCGCTGGAGCCGGCGGTTCCCTCCTTCTGGTGATCCCACACCGGCGCACCATATTGTGCAGTGCAGCAACAAACGGCCGGGATGCGCGTTGAGGCGTAGGTGGGCCGCGTGGTGCGGCCCGCCGCGGAAAGGGACCGGACCGTGAAGCAGTTCTCAGAGATGATCCAGCGACTGCGCGCGCTGCATCGCGCCGGCCGCTTCGGCACTGCCTCCCCCGGCGCCGCCCCGCGCCCCGAGGAGGCTGAGGACCGGCTGGTCGACCTCGCCGCGTTCGGTTCCAATCCGGGCAATCTGCGCGCCCGCTTTTACGTGCCCGAGCATCTGCCCCCGCGCGCGCCGCTGGTCGTGGTGCTGCACGGCTGCACCCAGAGCGCGGCGGGCTACGAGGCCGGCGCCGGCTGGTCGCGCCTCGCCGATCGCCACGGCTTCGTCGTGCTCTGTCCCGAGCAGCAGCGGGAGAACAATCCCAACCTCTGCTTCAACTGGTTCGTGCCCGGCGATATCCGGCGCGGCGAGGGCGAGGCGCTGTCGATCCGGCAGATGATCGAGGCGCTGGTGACGCGCTTCGCGCTGGATCGCGGGCGCGTCTTCGTCACCGGCCTGTCCGCCGGCGGGGCGATGGCCGGCGTGATGCTGGCGACCTACCCGGAACTGTTCGCCAGTGGCGCGATCATTGCCGGCCTGCCTTATGACTGCTCCCGCAACGTGCCGCAGGCGCTGCGGCAGATGAAGGGGCAGGGCCGGCTGGGCGAGCACGAGCTGCAGGCGCGGCTGCGTGCCGCCTCTGCCCGTGATGGCAGACCCTATGCCGGTCCGTGGCCGCGGCTTTCGGTCTGGCAGGGCACGGCCGATACGATCGTGGTGCCCGCCAATGCCGCCGCCATCATCGGCCAATGGCGCGGGGTGCACGGCGTCGACATGCTGCCGACCCGGCTGGAGCAGGTCGACGGCTTCCCGCACCGCGTGTGGTGCGACGCCGCCGGGCGCGAGGTGATGGAAGAGTTCAGCATCCTCGGCATGGGTCACGGCACGCCGCTCGCCACGCAGGGCCCGGAGGGGCTCGGTCGGGCCGGGCCGTTCCTGCTGGATGTCGGCATCTCGTCGACACGGCACATCGCGCATTTCTGGGGCATTGCCCCGGCGCCAAAGGCTGCCGCCGTTCAGGCCGGGGTGCAGCCCGCGGGGCCCCCGCCCACCCAACCGTCGCCCGCCGCGCCCGCTCTCGCGGCTGTGGGAGCATCCGCGCGGGAGCAAGCGGGCCGATCGAGCTTCGATGCCGACAGGGCCGGAGCCCCTCGGCCCTCGGGCGAAGAAACGCGCCCGCGCGGCGTGCGCGAAGTCATCGAGGACGCGCTACGCGCGGCGGGCCTGATGAAGTGACGCCGCCGGGCCGCGTGCGGGAAGGCGCCAACCCTCCGGCCCCCGCTTTGCGCGCGGCCGCATCGGCCCTTATAAGCCCGGCATCGGCGTCGTGGTGCTGCCGGGGAGCGAACGACATGAAGACCGTGCATCGTCTCGTCGTGGCGCTCGGCGTGTCGCTGGTCGGCGTTGGGCCGGCGTCGGCGGCCGAGCCGGTCGGCCTGCGCAGCCTGTCAGTCCCGGCCCCGGAGCGGGGCGCAAAGATCGCGGTCGATCTCTGGTACCCGGCGGGCACGGGCGGCACGGCGGAGAATCACGGCGCCTCGCCGCTGTTCGAGGGCGTTTCCGTGCGACGCGACGCGGACATCGCGACGGGCCGCTTTCCCCTGGTCGTGCTGGCCCATGGCGGATTGCGGTCCAATCCGAACCTCGCCTCATGGATCGCCTCGCATCTGGCCGGGCGCGGCGCGCTCGTCGCCCTGCCGCGTTCGCCGGCGCCGGAAACGGCAGGAGAGGCGCCCGATGAGGTGCGGCTTCGGCCGGGGGACCTCAGTGCGGCGCTGGACCGGATCGAGAACGATCCCGCTCTTGCCGCGCATCTGGCCTCCGGCAACGTGAGCGCGGTCGGCTTCTTTCTGGGCGGAACCTCGGCGCTGGCGCTGGCCGGCGCGCGGCTCGATCCGCAGGCCTACCGCGCGTCATGCGACCCGCCGGCACGCGGGCCGGACTGCGCCTGGTTCGCCACGAACGGTGTCGATCTCTCCGGCCGGGTCACCGAGGCGTTCGGCGCCTCGCATCGCGATCCGCGGATAAGGGCAGTGGTTGCCGTCGCCCCCGAGCTGGTCGGCAGCCTCACGCGGGAGAGCCTTGGCGCGGTGGACGTGCCGGTCACCGTCATTGGGCTCGGTGCGCCCGCTGCGGACCGCGAGATTCCCGGCGCGCGCCAACTCGCGCTCCCCGAGGCGAACGTTTTCACCGCCTTCGGCCGCTGCACGGCCCGCGCCTTGACGCTGCTGGCGGCGGAGGGCG
Source organism: Ancylobacter sp. G4_0304 (assembly GCF_047501495.1). Classification (NCBI taxonomy): domain Bacteria; kingdom Pseudomonadati; phylum Pseudomonadota; class Alphaproteobacteria; order Hyphomicrobiales; family Xanthobacteraceae; genus Ancylobacter; species Ancylobacter sp. G4_0304. The sequence goes on from NZ_JAZDRM010000004.1 coordinate 22,538, forward strand.
AGGACGACGCCATCTGCCGCGAGGATGGACCGCGCTCGCGGGCCGATCTTCAGGCCGAGCTGGCCGGGATGATCGACGCCGCGCTCGCGAACATTGCCGCGCCCTGAACGCTCGCCGCCACCGGGAAGCCCCCGGCTTTACGCGCGCCACGGCTTGCGCCTATAAGCCTCCACCATTCGAGACATGACGCGGAGAAGGGCCGGGACGCGCCCCCCGCATGACGTGGAGGCGGCCATGGCCGGGCATTCGCAGTTCAAGAACATCATGCACCGCAAGGGCAAGCAGGACGCGGTGCGCTCCAAGCTGTTCTCCAAGCTGGCGCGCGAAATCACCGTGGCCGCCAAGCTCGGGCTGCCCGACCCCAACATGAACCCGCGTCTGCGCGCCGCCATCCTCGCGGCCCGCGCCGAGAACATGCCCAAGGACAATATCGACCGCGCGATCAAGAAGGCGGCCGGCGGCGATGCCGAGAACTATGACGAGATCCGCTATGAGGGCTACGGCCCCGGCGGCGTCGCGGTCATCGTCGAGGCGCTGACCGACAACCGCAACCGCACCGCCTCCGAAGTGCGCTCCTATTTCACCAAGTCCGGCGGCGCGCTGGCGGAAACCGGCGCGGTGTCGTTCATGTTCGACCGCGTCGGCGTGATCGAGTTCGACCTCGCCAAGGCCTCCGAGGACGCGATGATGGAAGCCGCCATCGAGGCCGGCGCCGACGACGTGTCCTCCTCCGAGGACGGCCACGAGGTGGTGTGCTCGATGGAGAACCTGCACGAGGTCGCAGCCGCTCTCGAAGCCAAGTTCGGCGAGCCCCGCAAGTCGGGCCTGGTCTGGCGCCCGCAGAATACCATCGCGGTGGACGACGAGGTGGCCGAGAAGCTGGTGCGCCTCGTCGATACGCTGAGCGACAATGACGACGTGCAGAACGTCTACGCCAATTTCGAGTTGTCCGACGCCTTCGTCGCCAAGATGAGCGCGTAAGCGCGCATCGTTTCAGGCGTCCCCATCGTTCGGCGCGGCGCTCGGAAACGCTACCGCCAGAACAGCGGATCGAACAGCGGCAGGCTGGCGATGATCGCCACGGCGATCACGCCATAGGCCGCCAACCGGAAATGCCGGTCGCTGGCGCCGCGGAACAGCCGCGCGCCGGCCAGCAGCCCGGCGGCATAGGCCGGACCGAGGATCAGCGAGAGCCGGCCGACCTCGCCGGTGATCATGCCGCCCAGCGCATAGGACGCGCCGCTTGCCAGCGTCGTCAGCGCGAAGAAGCCGAACAGATTGGCGCGCACCAGCGCCGCGTTCTGCCCGCTGCCCAGCCAATAGGCCACCACCGGCGGGCCGGACATCTGTGCCGCGCCGCCGAGAATGCCGGCGAACAGGCCGATGCCGAGGGTGGTGGGCAGGGTGTGCCGCCCACTGTGGCGCCAGCCCGAGACCAGCAGCGTCAGCAGCACGGCCACCAGCCCGGCGAGCGCCCAGCGCAGCAGCAGTGGATCGGCATGGTCGAGCACCATGACGCCGAGCGGGACGGTGAGCACGGCGCCGATGGCGAACGGCGCTACCTGACGCCAGACGCAGGCCCTCAGTGCCGGCAGCACATAGGGCAGCGTCATCACGCCGTCGATGATCAGCAGCGTCGGCGCCGCCACGCGCGGCCCGAACACCGCGCTGACCAGCGGCACGAAGATCAGCGCGCCGCCGAAGCCGGAAAAGCCACGGGTGAAGCCGGCCACCAGCGCGGTGGCGATCGCCCAGCCGAGGGCGAAATCGAAGGACATGACGGAAAACCACAGGGCGGCGACAAGCGGGCCGCGCGGCCGGCTTAATCCCCGCGCCGCGCCGGGTCAATCGCGCGCGGGGGCCTCCAGGCTGGCCGGGGCATCCGTCGCCGGGCTTGCCCGTTTGCAAAGTTCCATCAGCAAACGCGAACGTTCGGATTTGCAAAACTCGTTTGCAGGCGAGCGAAGCCGACCCACATAGTGCGGCAACGATACCGCCTGTGCAGCACTCCTCCAGACCCCGCTCTCGCGGCGCGATCGCCTGCCGGCGATGCTCCCGCCAGCGGGGCGCGGAGGTGTCTTTTCGCCCTCACGGCGACCCAGTCTCGCCGCGTCGCGGCACCCCTCTTTTCGCCGCCACGGCGGCTGGAATGCGACCATGACCACCACCTTGTCCCCTGCCGCGACCGACGTCGCGGCGCCGCCGTCCATGGCGGACCGCCTGACCGGCTATGCCTGCGCCCTGCTCGCCATCGCCATCTGGGGCGGCTGGATCGTCTCGACCCGTCATGCCGTCCATGGTCACCTGCCGCCCGCGACGGTCGGCTGGCTGCGTTTCGTGGTTCCCGCTGTGGTGCTGGCACCCGCCTGGATCAAGATCGGCCTGTGGCCGCGCCGCGAGGCGATGATCCCATTCGTGCTGTGCTTCATCGGCGCGGGCGGCCTGTTCTTCCTCACCGTCGCCACCGCCATGCGCTTCGTGCCGGCGGCCGATGTCGGTCCGCTGCTGCCGGGAACCATGCCGCTGATCGTGGCGGTGATTTCGGCGCTGGTGTTCCATGAGCGGCTTGGCAGCCTGCGCATCTTCGGCTTCCTCTTCATCGCGCTCGGCGTGCTGACGCTCGGCGGGCGCGGGCTGCTCTATCCGGAGGACGGCGCCTGGCGCGGGCATCTGCTGCTTGTGAGCGGCGCGGCGATGTGGGCCTGCTACACGCTGGCCTTCCGCCGCACCGGCATGAAGGCGACCGCCATCGTCGGCATGATCGGGCTGTGGTCGACCATCATCCTTACCCCGGTCGGCCTGCCCGGCGTGATCTCTGCGGTGCAGGAGGGCTATGGCCGCGAGGTGCTGATCCAGCTTGTGGTGCAGGGCCTGTTCTCCGGCGTGGTGGCGCTGGTGGCGTTCGGCATTGCCATTGAAAAGCTCGGCTCCTCGCGCGCGGCCGCCTTCACCGGGCTGGTGCCGGCGCTTGCGGCGGCGATCGCGGTGCCGGTGCTCGGCGAGCACCCGGACATGGCGGCGGTGGTCGGCGTCATCGGCACCGGCATCGGCGTGATGCTGGCGAGCGGCGCGTTCCGGCGGGGCTGACCCCGCCGGCTACGGCGATCGTTCGGCGCGGGCGTGCCACGGGCCGCTCCCGCGGTCGGCGGTGGTGAACCGCAAACGCGTTCCCGACGCGGGGATGGTCGCGCACGCCTCGCCGGAATGGCTGGCGTGCTCGCAGCGCCGCTAACCTCGCATTAACCATCCGCCCGCTCCGTGGCGAAGTCGCGGCGCAAACTTCTCCCGTCGCTCTAGTCGTTCGCCCTTTGTTCGGCTAACCCGGAAGCATGGCACAGCGTCCGATTCGCATTCTCGGCCTCGATCCGGGCCTCCGCCGCACCGGCTGGGGGGTGATCGAGGCATTGGGCACGCGGCTCAGCTTCATTGCGTGTGGCACCGTGCTGCCGCCCGAGGACGGCTCGCTGGCCGAGCGGCTGGCGCAGCTTCACCGCGAACTGTCCCAGGTCATCGCCGCGTTCACGCCCGACGAGGCGGCGGTGGAGGAGACCTTCGTGAATGTGAACCCGGCCTCGACGCTTAAGCTCGGCCAGGCGCGCGGCGTGGTTCTGCTCACCCCGGCGCTGGCCGGGGTGCCGGTGGCCGAATATGCCGCGTTGCTGGTCAAGAAGACCGTGGTCGGCGCCGGGCGCGCGGAAAAGGGACAGATCCGCATGATGATGAAGGTGCTGCTGCCGCAGGCCGATTTCACCACGGATGATGCCGCCGACGCCCTTGCGGTCGCGGTCACCCACGCGCAGCATCGCGGCATGGCCGCGCTGAAGGCGGCGACATTGAAGGCCGCGGCGTCATGACCGGTGCATATCGATGATCGGGAAGCTCAAGGGCACGGTGGATTCCTATGGCGAGGATCATGTGATCCTCGACGTCCACGGCGTCGGCTATCTGGTGCACTGCTCGGGCCGCACCTTGCAGGCGCTGGCGCCGGTGGGCGAGGCGGCGGTGCTGTTCATCGAGACCTTCGTGCGCGAGGACATGATCCGGCTCTACGGCTTCGCCTCCCAGGCCGAGAAGGCGTGGTTCGGCTTGCTGCAGAATGTGCAGGGCGTCGGTGCCAAGGTGGCGCTCTCCGTGCTCTCCGTGCTCTCGCCGACCGAACTCGCCAATGCGGTGGCGCTGGGCGACAAGGCGATGGTTGCGCGGGCAAATGGTGTCGGGCCGAAGGTCGCTGCCCGCATCGTCGCCGAGCTCAAGGACAAGGCGCCGGGCTTTTCCGATGTCGACCCGGCGGTCGCGAGCCTCGCCGGCGAGATCGAGCAGCGCCGCGCACCGGGGCCGGTGGCGGATGCGGTCTCGGCGCTGGTCAATCTCGGCTATGCGCAGGTGCAGGCCAGCGCGGCGGTAGCGGCGGCGTTCCGCGAGGCCGGAGAGGGCGCGGATACAGCGAAGCTGATCCGTCTCGGCCTGAAGGAGCTGGCGTCATGATGCTGCGCTTCCTCTCGCCCCGTGCGAGCGCCCGCGCGGCCGGGCCGCAATGGACCTGGCAGGCGCGCATCCCGGCGATGATCCTCGCCTATGGCGCGGTGGTGTTCTCTGTCTTGATCGCCGAGCGCATGATCCACAGCCCGCTCTCGGCGACCTATGCGTCGGCGGCGGTGGTGCCGGGCGGGATCGCCGCCGGCATTTGCGCCTTCGCCCTGTCGTTTTCGCCGCGCCGGCGGCTGCTTGTGCTGGCGGCGGTGGTGATCGTGGCGCTGGCGCCGCTCGGCTTCCTTGTCTTTGCCATCGATTTCGGCGCGTTCACGCCAATCGTCAGGGACCGCGCGCCCCTCGTCGCCGCCATGCTGGCGGGCGGCTGCGTGCTCGCGACCGGCCTGCTGATCGGCGGCGGCGTGTTCCCGGCGGCCGAGGAGGCCCGCCGATGAGCACCAAGCGGCTGGTGGCCCCCGACAAGCGCGAGGAAGACCTCGCGGAAGCCTCGCTGCGCCCGCAGAACCTCGTCGAGTTCGTCGGGCAGGAGCAGGCGCGCGCCAATCTCGACGTGTTCATCAAGGCGGCGAAGGCACGGGGCGAGGCGCTGGACCATGTGCTGTTCGTCGGCCCGCCGGGGCTCGGCAAGACCACGCTGGCGCAGATCGTGGCGCGCGAGCTGGGTGTCGGCTTCCGCTCCACCTCCGGCCCGGTGATCGCGAAGGCCGGTGACCTCGCGGCACTGCTGACCAATCTCGAAGAACGCGACGTGCTGTTCATCGACGAGATTCACCGGCTCAACCCGGCGGTGGAGGAAATCCTCTATCCCGCCATGGAGGATTACGAGCTGGACCTGATCATCGGCGAGGGGCCGGCTGCGCGCTCGGTGAAGATCCAGCTTTCCAAATTCACGCTGGTCGGCGCCACCACGCGCTCCGGGCTGCTGACCACGCCGCTGCGCGACCGCTTCGGCATTCCGATCCGGCTCAACTTCTACACGGTGCCGGAGCTGGAGCGGGTGGTGACGCGCGGCGCCCGCGTGCTCGGCATCCCGATCCAGCCCGACGGCGCGCGTGAGATCGCCCGCCGCGCGCGGGGCACGCCGCGCATCGCCGGGCGGCTGCTGCGCCGGGTGCGCGACTTCACGCTGGTCGCTGGGCGCGAGACCATCGATCGCGCGGCGGCCGATCATGCGCTCAAGGCGCTCGATGTCGACGGGCTCGGCCTTGACCAGATGGACCGGCGCTATCTCAGCGTGATCGCGCTGAATTACGGCGGCGGGCCGGTGGGCGTCGAGACCATCGCCGCCGCGCTCTCCGAGCCGCGCGACGCCATCGAGGAGATCATCGAGCCCTATCTGGTGCAGCAGGGCTTCATCCAGCGCACACCGCGCGGCCGGATGCTGACCGCCCATGCCTACAAGCATCTCGGCCTCGCCGTGCCGACCAGCCCGAACCAGATGCCCCTGTTCGACGAGGGCGGGGAGTAGATCGTCCGGGGCGCCGCGCCGATGGGCAGCGTCCGATCGTCGATGCTCCATCGTCCGGGGAAGGCTACCTCCGAGGGACAAGGCTGGGGTGAGGGGCGCTTCCCGATGACACCCGCCGCTCATACCTGCTTCATGGCTCGGCTCCGGTCATGGACGGCCTCGAAGCGCGCGGCCGCCTCGCGCAATCTTCACCCTCTCGCGCGGCAACCGTCGACGCCGCGCCCGCGCTGATGTAAGGGCTCCTCACATGAGTTGGTCCCGGAACGGAGAATCGCGCGGCTATCATCACGGCAACCTGCGGGAAGCCCTGATGCAGGCGGCGCTCGACCTGATCGCGGAGAAGGGCATGGCGGGCGCCACCTTCGCCGAGGCTGCGCGCCGTGCCGGTGTCAGCCCCGCCGCGCCCTACCGCCATTTCCGCGACCGCGACGAACTGATCGCAGCGGTCGCGGCCGCCAGCTTCGACCGGTTCGCCCGCGCGCTTCAGGACGGTTGGGCCGACGGCAAGCCGAACGTTGCGGAAGCCTTCGAGCGCATGGGCCGGGCCTATCTCGATTTCGCCCGCAGCCATCCGGCCGATTACATCGCCATGTTCGAATCCGGCATTGCCACTGAGACCCATGGCGAACTCCAGCTCGCCGGCCAGCGTGCCTTCGCCGTGCTGCGCGAGGCCGCCGAGGCGCTGGTGGCCGCGATGCCCGCGAGCGGCCGCCCACCGGCACTGATGGTGGCGCTGCACATCTGGTCGCTGGCCCACGGCGTCGCCTCGCTGTTCGGCCGGGCGGACGGGGCGCGGCGCAAGCTGCCGATGAGCCCGGAAGAGCTGCTGGAAGCCGGCTTCCTGGTCTATCTGCGCGGCCTCGGCGCGCCCGCCACCTAAAATTCCATTCGCGTCCTCTTGACGGAAATCCATGCCGCGCCTACCTATGTAAATGTGATTAACATTAACCAGGAACGGATGCCATGGAGCTCGCATACAAGCTCGACAGTTACGGCAGGCCGGCCTGGATCGCGCTTACGGTCCTGGGCTTCATGGCTTGGTGGCCGCTGGGTCTGGCGATCCTGGCCTTTACGATAGGGAGTGGACGCATGGGTTGCGGTGCGAAGCGCGGTTTCGCGCGTTGGCGTGAAGAAGGAGAAGACGCGATGCGCGGCATGTTCGGTTCCCGCTTCGGCCGGGGCTCCCAGTCGAGCGGCAACCGCGCCTTCGACGAGTATCGCGAGGACACGCTGCGCCGCCTTGAGGAGGAGCAGAAGGATTTCCGCGGCTTCCTCGACCGGCTGCGTCAGGCCAAGGACAAGGCGGAATTCGACCAGTTCATGACGGAGCGCCGCAACCGTCCCGCCCCCGCGCCCGAGCAGGATGCCGGCCAGCAGGGCTGAATGCCTCGACCGAACTGAATGAGGACCGCGCTCCCGAGCCATCGGGGGCGCGGTTCTTTTTGTGCCATGGTTTTCGCCCGCCGCGCTTTTCGCCAACGCCGCTTTTAGCTATGAGGGCGCCATGAACGAGCGCCCCGAACCCTTTACCCCCGAAGCCTTCAAAGCCGATCCCTATCTGCACCTCGCCGGCCGCATCGTGCCGGGCGGGCATGTGCTGCCTGTGCGGGTCTATTACGAGGACACGGATTTTTCCGGCATCGTCTACCACGCCAACTATCTGAAGTTCATGGAGCGCGCGCGCTCCGACCATCTGCGCCTGATTGGCGTGGTGCAGGGCGAGCTGTTCGGCGAGGCGCTGGCCGAGGCGCCGGGTTTTGCCTTCGTGGTGCGCTCCATGGAGCTGAACTTCATCCGCCCGGCCCGCATCGACGACGTGCTGGAGATCCACACCGCGCCGATAGAGGTGGCGGGCGCCTCGATCACGCTTCAGCAGAAAGTGATGCGCGGAGCCGAACTGCTGGTCGAGGGCAAGGTCAAGGTCGCGTTCGTGGCGCAGGGGCGCGCCCGGCGCATCCCCGATTCCCTGCGCGCGGCGATGAAAGCGGCGCTGGAGGAGGGCGGCGGCGCCTGAGCGCCACAATTCCTTGTTGCGCCGCCGCAACGCTAACCCGCCATTAACCCTAATAAGCTCTTGTATCGCGTAGCTGCGGGAGCGCGCCGACGTCGATCGCCCAAGTTTGGACAGACTCAATCGCTTGATGGCGGATGTATTCCCTTGAGCCGCGTCGGTGTCATCCGCCTTTGGACGGTGGATGAGCTGCGGCGCCGCAACCCTTTGTGACTGGCAGGATTGGCGTGATGACGCTCAGGAAGCTTCTTTTTGCGATGGTGCTGTTTCTCGCGGCATCGGCGTCCTTCGCCCACGCCCAAAACGCGACGGCGCCCGTGACCGGCGCCCCGACGACACAGGTGCAGGGCCAGGCCGTCGCGGCCCCGCCGGGCGCGGCCATCGCCCCCGAGGGCGCGGGCATGGGACCGGACATGTCGCTGATCGGGCTGTTCCTGCAGGCCCATCTGGTCGTCAAGCTGGTGATGGCCGGCCTGATCATCGCCTCGGTCTGGGTCTGGGCGATCATCATCGACAAGACCATCCTGTTCGCGCGCACCAAGCGCATGATGGACCGTTTCGAACAGACCTTCTGGTCGGGCCAGAGCCTGGAGGAACTGTACCGCTCGCTGTCCTCGCGGCCGAACCACGCCATGGCGGCGATCTTCGTCGCGGCGATGCGCGAGTGGAAGCGCTCCTATGAGGGCGGGGCGCGCTCCTTCGCCGGGCTCACCCAGCGTCTGGACAAGGTGATGGACGTCACCATCGCCCGCGAGGTGGAGCGTCTGGAAAGCCGGCTTCTGGTGCTGGCTACCGTCGGCTCGGCCGGCCCGTTCATCGGCCTGTTCGGCACGGTGTGGGGCATCATGACCTCGTTCCAGTCGATCGCCGCGTCGAAGAACACCAGCCTCGCAGTTGTGGCGCCGGGCATCGCGGAAGCCCTTTTCGCAACGGCAATTGGCCTTATCGCCGCCATCCCGGCGACGATTTTCTACAATAGGTTCGTGTCGCAAGTGAACAAGCAGGCGCTGAGGCTCGAAGGCTTTGCCGACGAGTTCTCGGCGATCCTGTCGCGTCAGATCGACGAACGGGGCTGATAATGGGGATGGCAGGAGGCAGCGGCGGCGGCTGGACCTCGCGGCGTTCGCGCCGGCGGGGCGGCGGCGCCGTCATGTCCGAAATCAACGTCACCCCCATGGTCGACGTCATGCTGGTGCTGCTCATCATCTTCATGGTGGCCGCGCCCATGCTGACCGTCGGCGTGCCGCTCGACCTGCCGCAGACGCAGGCGCAGGCGGTGTCGCAGGACCATGAGCCGCTGGTGATCTCGATCAACAATCAGGGCCAGGTGTTTCTCCAGGACACCGAAATCGACGTGAACGAGCTGGTGCCCAAGCTGCAGGCCATCGCCAAGGCCGGCTATGACGAGCGCATCTTCGTGCGCGGCGACAAGTCGGTCGACTATGGCGCGGTGATGAAGGTCATGGGCCGGCTCTCCGGCGCCGGCTTCAAGCGCGTCGCCCTCGTCTCCGAAGTCGAGCAGGGGAGCTGAGCGGACATGCGCGCGGGCCTCATCTCATCGGCGGCATTGCATGTCGGCATCATCGGATTCATGGCCATCTCGTTCGCGGCGCCGAGCCCGTTCGAGAACATGCAGGCTGAATCCATGCCGATCGACATCATCTCCGATGCCGAGATGTCGAAGATGATGGCCGGCAAGAAGGACGCCCCGAAGGCGCAGGCGCCCAAGCCCGTGGTCGAGAAGGTCGCGCCGGAGGCCAAGCCGCCGGAGAATCTCGACGCCAAGGTCACCGACAAGCCGGAAATCAAGGCCGCCAACGAGCCGACGCCGCCTCCGCCCCCGCCGCCGGACGTGAAGCCGCCGGAGCCGACGCCCAAGCCCCCGGCCGCGCAGGCGGCGCCGAAGCCCCCGGCGCCCGCGCCGGATGCGGAATCGCTCGCCGCCAAGCCGCCCGAGCCGAAGAAGGACGAGCCGAAGCCCGAGCAGGCGGCGCAGGCCGCCCCGCCCATGCCGACGCCGCCCAAGAAGCCGAAGGACATTCCCCCCAAGGTGGTGCAGGCGCCGCCGAAGGACCAGAAGGACTTCAACCCGAACGACATCGCGGCGCTGCTCGACAAGCGCACGCCGCAACGTCAGGCCGCGATCGGCGACACCATCAACAACACCGCCTCGCTCGGCGCGCGCGTCGGCACGGCGGCCACGCTCTCGCAGACCGAGATCGACGCGCTGCGCGCGCGGCTGATGTCGCTGTGGAACCCGCCGGCCGGCGCCGCCAACCCGGAGGAGCTGATCGTCACCGTGCGTATCCGGCTCAACCCGGACGGCACGTTGTCGGGTCCGCCCATGGTGGTGTCGTCCGGCACCAGCCCGTTCTTCATGACCGCCCGCGACAGCGCCATCCGCGCCATCTTCCGCGGGCAGCCGTTCAACATGCTCTCGCCTGAGAAATACGACATGTGGAAGGACATCGAAGTGACGTTCGATCCACGCGAAATGGTCCGCGGCTAGCGGGCCCCGCCCGCCGGCCCGCCCTCAACGTTGCCCGCCCGAGACACATGATCATGCAGCACCTTAAGCCTTCTCTCCTCAACGCCACCCCGGCGGCGCCGCTTCTGGGCCGTCGCTCGGTTCTTGCCGGCGCTGGCGCGCTCGCGGGGCTGGGGCTGGTCTCAGGCCCGGCGCAGGCGGTGCTCAAGCTCGACGTGACGCAGGGCACAGTGCAGCCGCTTCCCATCGCCATCACCGATTTCGTCGGTGGCGGCGGGCCGCAGGATGTCGAGGCCGGCAAGGGCGTGACCCAGATCATTTCCGCGAATCTGCGCCGCTCCGGCCTGTTCGCCCCGGTGAACCCGGCCGCCTTCGTCGAGAAGATCACCAATCCCGACGCCTCGCCGCGCTTCCAGGACTGGCGCGTGATCAACGCGCAGGCGCTGGTGACCGGCCGTATGACCCGTCAGGGCGACGGGCGGGTGAAGGCCGAGTTCCGTCTGTGGGACGTGTTCGCCGGCCAGCAGCTCATCGGCCAGCAATACTTCACCCAGCCGGAGAACTGGCGCCGGGTCGCGCACATCATTTCCGACGCGATCTATGAGCGCCTGACCGGCGAGAAGGGCTATTTCGACACCCGCATCGTCTTCGTCGACGAGAGCGGCTCGAAGGAGAACCGCGTCAAGCGCCTCGCCATCATGGACCAGGATGGCGCCAACGTGACCTATCTCACGCGCGGCGACGACCTCGTGCTGACCCCGCGCTTCTCGCCGACCAGCCAGGAAATCACCTATATGAGCTACGGCTCCGGCGAGCCGCGGGTCTACCTGCTCAATATCGAGACCGGCCAGCGCGAGGTGGTCGGCAATTTCCCGAACATGAGCTTCTCGCCGCGCTTCGCTCCCGACGGCCAGCGCGTGATCCTCTCGCTCCAGCAGGGCGGCAATTCCAACATCTTCGTGATGGATTTGCGCTCCAAGGCGACGACGCGGCTCACCGACACCGCCGCCATCGACACCGCGCCCTGCTATTCGCCCGACGGCACGCAGATCTGCTTCGAGAGCGACCGCGGCGGCACCTCGCAGGTCTATGTGATGAACCAGGACGGTTCGAACCCGCGCCGTATCTCGTTCGGCGACGGGCGTTATTCCACGCCGGTGTGGTCGCCGCGCGGCGACGTCATCGCCTTCACCAAGCAGGCGCAGGGGCGCTTCGCCATCGGCATCATGCGCCCGGACGGCTCGGGCGAGCGCATCCTGACCGAGGGCTACCACAATGAAGGCCCGACCTTCGCGCCGAACGGCCGCGTGATCATGTTCTTCCGCGATGCCGGCGGGGCGGCGGGGCCGCAGCTCTACACGGTCGATGTCACCGGCTATAACGAGCAGCGCGTTCCGACTCCGAGCTATGCCTCCGACCCCGCCTGGTCGCCGCTCCGGTCTTGATCCGGCCATGTCGCGCCGTTAAGGAAGCGTTAACCATAAGAGACGGTTTCGACATTGGATGCGAATTCGTCTGTTCGAGATAAGGTTCCGTAAAGGTTGACGGAGCATTGATTTCACCAGACCGGCGCTGGATGACGTTGCCCGGTCGCGGAATGTTTCAGGAGTTGAGCGGAATGATCCGTATGTTGCGCCAGTTCGGCGGCGCGCGTGCCGCCTTTATCATCGGCCTTGCCATGCTTGCGGCCGCGTGTGCCAAGAACCCGATGGACGGGTCCGGCGCGATGGGCCAGCTCGGCTCCGCGCCCGCGGGCAGCCCGCAGGAATTTGTCGTCTCGGTCGGCGACCGCGTGTTCTTCGAGAGCGACCAGACCGACCTGTCGCCGCAGGCCCGCGCCACCCTCGACAAGCAGGCGCAGTGGCTGAACCACTACGCCAAGTACACCTTCACCATCGAAGGCCATGCCGACGAGCGCGGCACCCGCGAATACAACATCGCGCTCGGCGCCCGCCGCGCCCAGAGCGTGCGCGACTATCTGGTCGCCCGCGGCATCGACGCCAACCGCATGCGCACCATCTCCTACGGCAAGGAGCGTCCGGTCGCGGTCTGTAACGACATCTCCTGCTGGTCGCAGAACCGGCGCGCCGTCACCGTGCTGAACGCCACCGGCTCCTGATCGCCAGCGCGCCTTCGCCGAGACCTGAGACATCGCTGGCCCGGCGGCACCGTTGACGTGCCGCCGGGCCTTCTCGTATCTGCGGGGACCGGAGATGCGCGGGGAAGGGGCCTTACGGGTCACACTTTGGACGCGATCGGTTTCGTATGGTCATATGCATCCTTGCGTCGCGCCACCGCGCGCCGCGTTCCCAATGAACCTCTCGCGTCCCGGTCATGAAGTCTCGTTTTTCGCGTCCCCCCGTCCTGTTGCTCGCCGCCGGCCTCGGCCTCGTCGCGCTGGTGCCTGCCACGCCGGCGCTCGCGCAGTCGAACAATGATTTCTTCGGCAACCTGTTCAAGCCGCCGGGACAGGTGCGCTCGGGAACCGCGACGCCGGTGCAGGAGGACCCTTCCGATCCCGGCAGCCTCGCCGGGCGCGTCGACCGGCTGGAGAACCAGCTCCGCCAGACCACCGGCCTGATCGAACAGCTCCAGTATCGCAACCAGCAGCTCGAAGCGCAGGTGAAGCGGCTGCAGGACGAGATCGATTTCCGCATGACCGGCGGCACCGGCGCGCCGCCGGCGGCTCCGGGAGCTGGGCCCTCGGCGGCCCCGTCCGGCATGCCCCCGGCGACGCCGGGCCAGCCGGCCCGGCGCTCCGACGCCTTCGATCCCAACGCGCAGGCGGCGGCCCCCGGGGCGCCGCGCCCGCTCGGCGCCACGGCGCCGTCCGGTGCCGCCCCCGGCCAGCCCAGCACCCCGATGGACCTCGGCGCGCTTGCCGGCTCGGTCGCCGGCTCCGGCGCGCCCGCGGCCACGCAGCCGCCGGGCAACAGCCCGAAGGACCTGTACGACCTCGCCTATGGCTACATGCTGCGGCAGGACTACGAGCAGTCCGGCAACACGTTCCGGCAGTTCCTCCAGCAATATCCGAGCGACCGCGCGGTGCCCGACGCCTATTACTGGCTGGGCGAGACCGACTATCAGCGCCGCGCCTACAAGGAAGCCGCCCAGAGCTTCCTCAAGGTCTCGGCGGATTATCCCAACGCGGTGAAGGCGCCCGACGCGCTGCTGCGTCTTGGCCAGTCGCTGGCGGCGATCGGCGAGAAGGATGCTGCCTGCGCCACCTTGAACGCTATCGGCAACAAATATCCGCGCGCCTCCGCGAGCATCAAGCAGGGGGTGGAGCGGGAGCAGAAGCGTGTCGGCTGCTGAGGCCGAACGCTCATGCGAGACCGTGGGAGCCGTGGCTCCCGAAGCCCTGCCGTCCCTGTTCGCCCCATTTCTCGGCTTTGACGGCGTGGTGCTCGCCGTCTCCGGCGGGCCGGATTCCACCGCGCTGATGCTGCTTGCCGCCCGCTGGCGCGCCGGCCTTGCGGAAGGCCCGGCTCTCTTCGTCGCCACGGTGGACCATGGCCTGCGGCCCGAGGCGCGGCGGGAGGCCGAGGCGGTGGGGGCGCTTGCCGCCGAGCTTGGCCTGCCGCATGCCGTGCTGAGCTGGGACGGCGCCGGCACCCGCAGCGGTCTTCAGGAGGCCGCGCGCCATGCCCGCTACGAGCGCCTCACCGCCTATGCCCACGCGGTGGGCGCCGGGGCGGTCGCCACCGCCCATAGCTGCGACGACCAGGCCGAGACCGTGCTGTTCCGGCTGATGCGCGGCTCCGGCCTTTCCGGCCTCGCCGGCATTCCGGCCGGGCGGGCGCTGGACGCGGATGTGACGCTGCTGCGCCCGCTGCTCGCGTTGCGCAAGGCCGAGCTGGTGGCGACCTGCCGGGCGGCGGGCATCGGCTTCGTCGAGGACCCCTCCAATCGCGACCCGCGTTTCGCCCGTGCCCGGCTGCGGGCGCTGATGCCGCAACTCGCCGCCGAGGGGCTGGACGCGCCGCGCCTTGCCCGCCTCGCCGCCCGCCTCGCGCGGGCCGATGCCGCGCTGGAGGTGGCGGTCGATGCCGCCATGGCCGCGCTCGTTTCGGCCCGGCCCACGGCGCGCGCGCTGCGGCTCGACCGTGCCGGCCTCCTCGCGCTGCCCGAGGAGATCGCGCTGCGCGTGCTCGGCCGCGCGGTGGCGATGGCGGGCGACGGCGCACCGGTGGAACTCGCCAAGCTGGAGGCGCTGGCCGCCTGGCTCACCGCGCTGGAACCGGGCGGGAGCGGCGCGCGCACGCTGGCCGGTGCGCTGGTGCGGGTGGCGATGCGAGCCGTCACCATCGCTCCGGCGCCGCCGCGACGCGGGTAATCCGCTGCCCTCTGACGCACAATTGCACGGATGCGTGCACAAGCTTGTCCGTCGACATCTTGGCAACCGCCGAGGGTGGACCTAAATTACCAGACGACAAGGGAGGGTCCGCCAGCGCCGGCGGAGCCCGCGCGCCGGTGCTTGCCGGCGCCGAGAGGAACGAGATGAACGCCAATATTCGGAATTTCGCCCTTTGGGTGATCATCGTTCTCCTGCTGCTGGCGCTCTTCTCGCTGTTCCAGAATCCGGCGCAGCGCCAGTCGGCGAACGACATCAGCTTCTCGCAGCTCCTCACCGAGGTCGATAACGGCCGGGTTCGCGATGTCGTGATCCAGGGCCCGGAGATCACCGGCAGCTTCACCGATGGCCGCGCGTTCCAGACCTATGCGCCGAGCGACCCCGGCCTCGTTGACCGTCTGTACGGCAAGGGCGTGTCCATCACCGCCAAGCCGCTGACCGACAATGTGCCGTGGTTCGTCAGCCTGCTGATCTCCTGGCTGCCCTTCATCGCGCTGATTGGCGTGTGGATCTTCCTGTCCCGGCAGATGCAGGGCGGGGCCGGCAAGGCGATGGGGTTCGGCAAGAGCCGCGCCAAGCTGCTGACCGAGGCGCATGGCCGCGTGACCTTCGAGGACGTGGCCGGCATCGACGAGGCCAAGAGCGACCTCACCGAGATCGTGGAATTCCTGCGCGACCCGCAGAAGTTCCAGCGTCTCGGCGGACGCATCCCGCGCGGCGTGCTGCTCGTCGGCCCGCCCGGCACGGGTAAGACCCTGCTGGCCCGCGCCATCGCGGGTGAGGCCAACGTGCCGTTCTTCACCATCTCGGGTTCCGACTTCGTCGAAATGTTCGTCGGCGTCGGCGCCTCTCGCGTGCGCGACATGTTCGAGCAGGCGAAGAAGAACGCGCCCTGCATCATCTTCATCGACGAAATCGACGCGGTCGGTCGTCATCGCGGCGCCGGTCTCGGCGGCGGCAATGACGAGCGCGAGCAGACCCTGAACCAGCTCCTCGTCGAGATGGACGGCTTCGAGGCCAATGAGGGCATCATCCTCATCGCCGCGACCAACCGCCCCGACGTGCTGGACCCGGCGCTGCTGCGTCCCGGCCGCTTCGACCGCCAGGTCATCGTGCCGAACCCGGACGTGGTCGGCCGCGAGCAGATCCTCAAGGTCCACGCCCGCAAGGTGCCGATCGCCCCGGATGTGAACCTCAAGGTGATCGCGCGCGGCACCCCCGGTTTCTCGGGTGCCGATCTCGCGAACCTGTGCAACGAAGCCGCCCTGATGGCTGCGCGCCGCAACAAGCGCATGGTCACGATGAGCGACTTCGAGGACGCCAAGGACAAGGTGATGATGGGCGCGGAGCGCCGCTCGCTGGTCATGACCGAAGACGAGAAGATGCTGACCGCCTATCACGAAGGCGGCCATGCCATCGTCGCGCTCAAGGTCCCGGCGACCGATCCGGTGCACAAGGCCACCATCATCCCGCGCGGCCGTGCCCTCGGCATGGTCATGCAGCTCCCCGAGCGTGACAAGCTCTCCATGAGCTACGAGCAGATGACCTCGCGCCTTGCCATCATGATGGGCGGGCGCGTGGCGGAAGAGCTGATCTTCGGCCACGACAAGGTCACCTCCGGTGCCGCCTCCGACATCGAGCAGGCCACCCGCCTCGCCCGCATGATGGTTACGCGCTGGGGCTTCTCGGACAAGCTCGGCCAGGTCGCCTATGGCGAGAACAATGACGAGGTGTTCCTCGGCATGTCGATGCAGCGCCAGCAGAACGTCTCCGAGGCCACCGCCCAGACCATCGACAGCGAAGTGCGCCGTCTGGTGGACGAAGGCTACGCCGAGGCGACGCGCATCCTGTCCGAAAACAAGGACCAGCTCGAAGCGCTGGCGCGCGGCCTGCTGGAGTACGAGACGCTCTCGGGCGACGAGATCATCGGCCTGCTGGACGGCAATGCCCCGGTACGCGACACCACGATCGAACCCGCGCACACGCGTGGCTCGGTGGTACCGAGCGCGGGTAAGAACCGCCCGCCGCGCCCCGATGCCGGCATGGAGCCCCAGCCGCAGGCGTGATGCCCGGCTGTTGACACCGATCCGATGAAAGCCCCGGCCTCGCGCCGGGGCTTTTGTTTTTTGTGACCGTCGGCCGGCGACGGGCAGCTGAACGGCAATGACCCGCCTCCGCTTCTTCAGCACCCGCACCCGGCTCCGGACCCTCAGTGAATACTGTCTGGCCCGCTCTTGGCACGGAGATTGAATACAATTTCCGTTGGGGGATGTGCCGGCGCGCCGGCCTTGAGCTGGAGAGGTTCTGATGACGGAAAAGGTCCACCCGGTCGACGAGATGCTGCCCTGGCCGCGCCTCGCCACGCTCGGCCTCCAGCATGTGCTGGTGATGTATGCCGGCGCGGTGGCGGTGCCGCTGATCATCGGGCGCGCGCTCAAGCTGCCGCCGGAAGACGTCGCCTTCCTCATCAGCGCCGATCTGTTCGCCTGCGGCATCGCCACGCTGATCCAGTGCCTGGGCGGCTTCGGCTTCGGCATCCGCCTGCCGGTGATGATGGGCGTCACCTTCGCCTCGGTCGGCCCGATGCTCTCCATGGGAGCCGACCCCGAGATCGGCCTGCTCGGCATCTACGGCTCGGTGATCGCCGCCGGCGTGTTCGGGATTTTCGTCGCGCCCTTTGTCAGCCGGCTGCTGCCGCTATTTCCTCCGGTGGTCACCGGCACCATCATCCTCATCATCGGCGTCTCGTTGATGCGGGTCGGCATCAACTGGGCGGGCGGCGGCCTGCCGATGCTGACCAAGGTGGTCGACGGCGTGCCCGGCTCGTTCCCCAACCCGAATTACGGCCAGCTCGGCGGGCTCGGCATCGCGCTGTTCGTGCTGCTGGTCATCCTCGGCCTCACCAAATGGGGCGCCGGCTTCCTCGCCAATGTCGCGGTGCTGCTCGGCATCGTCGCCGGCTGCGTGCTCGCGAGCCTGCTCGGCGTGATGAATTTCGAGAAGGTTGAGGCGGCGGACTGGGTGGGCATCGTGATGCCGCTGCATTTCGGCATGCCGACCTTCCACCTGGTGCCGATCCTGACCATGTGCCTGGTGATGATCGTGGTGATGATCGAATCGGTCGGGATGTTCCTCGCGCTCTCGGACATGACCGGCCGGAAGGTCGACCGCGCCGCGCTCACCGCGGGCCTCAGGGCGGACGGGGCGGGAACGCTGATCGGCGGCATCTTCAACACCTTCCCCTACACCTCGTTCTCGCAGAATGTCGGCCTTGTCGGCGTCACCGGCGTGCGCTCGCGCTTCGTCACCGCGACCGGCGGCGTCATCATGCTGGTGCTCGGCCTGCTGCCGAAAATGGCCTCGATCGTGGAATCGGTGCCGTTGGTGGTGCTGGGCGGCGCGGGGCTGGTGATGTTCGGCATGGTGGCGGCGACCGGGGCGCGCATCCTCGCCAATGTCGATTTCCGCACCAATCGCTTCAATCTCTACGTGGTGGCGATCTCGATCGGCTTCGGCATGATCCCGCTGGTGGCGCCGAACTTCTTCAAGAACCTGCCGCACGCGTTCCATCCGCTGCTGGAATCCGGCATCCTGCTCACGGCGATCGTCGCGGTGGCATTGAATGCCTTCTTCAACGGCGTGCGCTCGACGCAGGAGGCCGAGGCGGAGGTCGCGGCGGCGGCCGCGGCGGTGGAGCACGGCTGAGGCGCACCCGCTCCGCGTGTCTGCAAGGAGCGCTTACACTTTGTGAAGCGTTCTCCGCGATTGTGAATGCTAAATGAAGCATGGGCGGCTCGTGCGCGAGTCGCCTGTTCGGGGCCGGGCCGGCGCCTTCTGCCGGCGGCCACAGCATGAGGCATGTCATGGCGCGCAAATATTTCGGCACGGACGGCATTCGCGGCCGGGCCAACGGGGTTATCACGCCCGACCTGGCGCTGCGCGTCGGCATGGCGGCCGGCATGGTGTTCCAGCGCGGCGAGCACCGCCATCGCGTGGTGATCGGCAAGGACACCCGCCTCTCCGGCTACATGATCGAGAATGCGCTGGTCGCCGGCTTCACCTCGGTGGGCATGGACGTGCTGCTGCTCGGCCCGATGCCGACGCCGGCGGTGGCGATGCTCACCCATTCCATGCGCGCCGATATCGGCGTGATGATCTCCGCCTCGCACAACCCGTTCGACGATAACGGCATCAAGCTGTTCGGCCCCGATGGCTACAAGCTTTCAGACGCGATCGAGCATGAGATCGAGGAGCTGATGGACGCGGACCTGTCGAGCCGCCTCGCCAAGCCTGCCGATATCGGCCGCGCCAAGCGCATCGAGAGCGTGCACGCCCGTTACATCGAGTTCGCCAAGCGCACCTTGCCGCGCAATCAGTCCTTCGACGGCATCCGCGTGGTGGTGGATTGCGCCAATGGCGCGGCCTATCGCGTGGCGCCGGAAACGCTGTGGGAGCTCGGCTGCGATGTCGTGACCATCGGCGCCGATCCGGACGGCTTCAACATCAACCGCGAGGTCGGCTCCACCGCGCCCGAGGCGCTGGCTGCCAAGGTGCGCGAGGTGCGCGCCGATATCGGCATCGCGCTCGACGGCGATGCCGACCGCGTGCTGATCGTCGACGAGAAGGGCCATCTGGTGGATGGCGACCAGCTCATGGCCGTGGTCGCGGAAAGCTTCAAGCATGACGGGCGACTGTCGCGCGACGGCGTGGTGGCAACCGTGATGTCCAATCTCGGGTTGGAGCGGCATTTCCACTCGCTCGGCCTGTCGCTGGAGCGCACCCCGGTCGGCGACCGCTACGTGCTGGAGCACATGCGCGCCCACGGCTTCAATGTCGGCGGCGAGCAGTCCGGCCACATCATTCTGTCGGATTATTCGACCACCGGCGACGGGCTGGTCGCCGCGCTCCAGGTGCTCGCCGTGGTGCAGCGCCTCGGCCGCCCGGTCTCCGAGGTCTGCCACCGCTTCGACCCGCTGCCGCAGATCCTCAAGAACGTGCGCTACAAGAAGGGCCGTCCGCTGGAGAGCGAGATCGTGATCAAGGCGATCGCGGCGGCGGAAGAAAAGCTCAACAGCCATGGCCGCCTGCTGATCCGCCCGTCCGGCACCGAGCCGGTGATCCGGGTGATGGGCGAGGGCGACGACCGCGCGCTGGTGGAGCGCGTGGTGGACGACGTGGTGGAAGCGGTCGGCCTCGCGGCGGCGTAGAGCGCCGCGCAGGGGCGCCGTGGGAACTCTAACTTGGCGCCGCGCCAAGGGCACTGTGCCTCAGCCCCGTGATGCCCGCCATCGACGTCTGGACATCGTCCCCGCGCCGGCAGACCCTGACGCGCAGCGGCGCGGCATGAGGCGCGCCTGTCTGGGAGGTGCCGTCCTATGTTGTCCCGTCGAAGCCTGATCCAGGCCAGTGCCGGTCTTGCCGCGTCCTCGGCGCTCTCTCTTGCCGCTCCCGCCCATGCCGCTGAGACCGACGTGCCCGACACGCCGCTGGCGCAGATGGCGGAGGGTGTGTCGGACGCCCTGTTCGATGGCGACGGGCTGGCGCGGGTGGTGCCCGATACGCCCACGGTGTCCGATCTGGCGAAGGGGCTGGACCGCACGCTGGTGCTGGGCGGCGGCGGCGAATATTACGTCGCCTGGTATTGCGGCTTCTTCCACGGGCTGCTGGAGCTCGGCGTGAACCCGGCGGAAAGCGCGCAGATGGTGGTCGGCACCTCGGCGGGCTCCTATATCGGCTCGTCGCTGCTCTCCGGCCGCTTCCTGCAGTTGCGCAGCGAATTCGATTTCTTCGGGCACTTCCCGGGCCTGTTCGCGAAGCTCGCGCCGGTCACCGCGCCCAATGCCAGCCAGAAGCGGGCGCAGGAGATCAATTTCAAGGTCACCGATGGCAGCGCCGAGACCATCCGCGCCATCGGCCACGCCGCGCTGGCGGCGGACAACCACCTGAACGGTTCCGGCGTCGAGCGCCTCGCCTGGCTGCTCACCGGCGACAGCCGCACCGGCTGGCCGACGCCAAAAATGTTCACCACCTCGAACGACTGCTACACCGGCGAGCGCCTCGTGGTGCACAAGCCGGTCGCGGACCGCAACGCCATCCCGCTCGCCCATGCCGCGGCGGCCAGTTCCTCGCTCCCCGGCGTGATCGGCCCGACCCAGCTCGGCCAGCGCTTCGCCATGGATGGCGGCATCTCCAAGGCTTGGGCCCATACCGACCTCGTGGCCGGCTCGCAGCGCGCTTTGGTCATCACCCTGACCAATGGCTATGAGGGTAGCCTGCTCACCGGCATCCCGCACGACATCCACAAGGAGATCGCCGCGCTGGAGGCGGTCGGCACCAAGGCGAAGCTGATCATCGCCGGCACGCCGCCGGGCGTGAACCTGCTGGACCCCGGCCAGATCGCGCCCGCCTTGCGCGCGGGCTATGAGCGGGCCAAGGTCGAGGCGCCGAAGATCCGGGAATTCTGGGGCCTTTAGCCGGCGGCTCAGCCGTCCAGCCGGCGCAGCAGGCCGCGATAGATTTCGTCGTCATCGCACAGTCCGGCCAGCGTGCCGAGCTTGTCGACCAGCAGGATCGGCAGGTCGGTGTGGCGCTTGAGCTCGATCGCCGCCTTCAGCTTGAGGTCGACCGGCGCGACGATACAGTCGGCGTTGCGCGCCAGCGTATCGTCGATCACGCCGGCCTCGCCATCGGCGCTGGCGAGCAGGCCGACGCGCCCGTCGAGATCCAGCGAGACCGGCCGGCCCTCGCCGTCGACCTTGACCCGCACCCGGCCTTCCTTGTCGAGCATCACGCAGTCGCCCTCGCGCGGCAGCGAGGTGGCGGGGCGCATCACCGCCGTGCCGCGCAGCACGTTGAGCGGGTTCATGTGCTTCACGAATTCAGCGACATAGGCATTGGCCGGGCGCAGCAATATGTCTTCCGCCGTGCCGGCCTGCACGATGCGCCCGCCTTCCATGATCGCGATCTTGTTGCCGAGCTTCAGCGCCTCGTCGAGGTCGTGGCTCACGAACACGATGGTCTTGTGGATACGGCGCTGCAGGTCGAGCAACTCGTCCTGCAACTTGTCGCGGATCAGCGGGTCGAGCGCGGAGAACGGCTCGTCCATCAGGAGGATGTCGGCGTCGGTGGCGAAGGCGCGGGCGAGGCCGACGCGCTGCTGCATGCCGCCGGAGAGTTCGTTGGTGTATTTCTCGGCCCAGTTGGTGAGGCCGACCATAGCGAGCTTCTCGTCGACGATGCGGGTGCGCTCGGCGGCCGGCATGCCGCGCAGCTCCAGCCCGAAGCCGACATTGTCGCGCACCGTGCGCCAGGGCAGCAGGCCGAACTGCTGGAACACCATGGAGACGGTGTGCATGCGGATGTCGCGCAGCGTGGCCTCGTCGCAGCGCGCGACATCGACGGCGCGGCCCTTGTGCTCGACCAGGACCTCGCCGCGCGCCACCTCGTTCAGCCGGTTGATGGCGCGCAATATGGTGGACTTGCCGGAGCCGGAGAGCCCCATCAGCACGCAGATTTCCCCGCGCTCGATGGTGAGGCTCACCCCCGCCGCGCCGAGCACCGAGCCGGTCATGGAGAGGATCTGCTCGCGCGAATGGCCGGCGTCGATCAGGGCGAGCGCGCCCTTCACGTCGTTGCCGAACACGATGTCGATGTTGCGGAATTCGACGGCGGGCATGGCGGCTTCCCTCAGCTCTTCTTGCGTCGCTCGGGACGCTTGCACACCCGATCGAGCACGATGGCGAGCACGACGATGGCGAGACCCGCCTCGAAGCCCATGGAGATGTTCACCGAGTTCAGCGCCCGCACCACCGGCTTGCCGAGCCCGTCGGCGCCCACCAGCGCCGCGATCACCACCATGGAGAGGCTGAGCATGATGCACTGGGTGATACCGGCCATGATGGTCGGCAGCGCATAGGGCAGCTCCACCTTGAACAGCAGCTGCGTCTTGGTGGCGCCGAACGCCTTGCCGGCCTCGTAAAGGTTCGCCGGCACCGAGGAGATGCCGAGATGGGTGAGGCGGATCGGGGCGGGGATCGAGAAGATCACGGTGGAGATCAGTCCCGGCACCGCGCCGAGGCCGAACAGAACCAGCGTCGGAATGAGATAAACAAAGGTGGGAATGGTCTGCATCAGGTCCAGCACCGGGCGCAGCGCGGTGTAGAGCCAGGGCCGGTGCGCGGCGGCGATGCCGATGGGCACGCCGATCACCACACAGACCAGCGTCGCGCAGATCACCAAAGAGAGCGTCTCCATGGTGGCTTCCCAATAGCCCAGATTGGTCACCAGCAGCAGCGCGCCGAGGATGAACACGGTCAGCCCGATCGAGCGGTGCACCAGCCAGGCGGCGAGGCCGAACAGCGCGATCAGCAGCAGCGGCGGCACGAACAGCAGCGCGCTGGTGAAGCCGGAGATCAGCGTGCCCAGCACCAGCGAAATCAGGTCGAACACGTCCTGACCATGCTCGGTGAGGAAGTCGACGAAGCTCTTCAGCCAGTTGCCCAGCGGGATCTTGTGCTCGGTCAGCCAGTCATACATCGGGCGCTCCCGCAGGTGGAGGAGAAGGCGAGCGGCGATTGAGGGCAGGCGTGCCGCGGCCCGGCGGGTGCCGGCGCCGCGATCCGGTCGTCATCCCGGACGGCCAAAGGCCTAGCCGGGATGATGTGGATATCGGAAGCGCGCCCCCGGCTTCGCGTCGCTTCGGCCGGGATGACGCTTACAGGCGGACCTCAGAGGCCGAGGGCCTTCTTCACCGCCGGAACGGCGGGCTGGCCGGAGAGGGTGGTGACGCCGTCGAGCCAGGGCTCCCACACGGTCGGGTTGGCCTTCAGCCACTTGTCGGCGGCCTTGGAGGGTTCCATGCCGTCGAGCAGGATGTAGCCCATCACCACATTCTCGGTACCGAGCGAGAACTTCAGGTTCTTGATGAAGCGCCCGACATTGGGGCACTCGGTGGTGTAGCCGGCGCGGGTGTTGGTGAAGACCGTGGCGCCGCCATAGTTCGGGCCGAACACGTCGTCGCCGCCTTCGAGATACTTCATGGTGAACTTGGCGTTCATCGGGTGCGGCTCCCAGCCGAGGAACACCACCGCTTCCTTGCGCTTGGACGCGCGCTCGAC
The DNA here is from genome assembly GCF_047501495.1 of Ancylobacter sp. G4_0304. Lineage (NCBI taxonomy): Bacteria > Pseudomonadati > Pseudomonadota > Alphaproteobacteria > Hyphomicrobiales > Xanthobacteraceae > Ancylobacter > Ancylobacter sp. G4_0304. The sequence continues at coordinate 46,466 of NZ_JAZDRM010000004.1, forward strand.
CTGCGCCAGCATGCCCTGCTCGCTGGATTCGACCAGATCGAAGCCCTTCAGCCCGAACTTGTCGTCCTTGATCATGTCGAGGATCAGCCGGTTGCCGTCATTGCCGGGCTCGATGCCATAGATCTTGCCGCCGAGCTTGTCCTTGAACTTGGCGATGTCGGCGAAGGACTTGAGGCCCTCATCATAGAGATAGGCCGGCACGGCGAGGGTGTATTTCGCGCCTTCGAGATTGGCGGAAAGCACCTCGACCGACTTGTCCTCGCGATAGGGCTTGAGGTCGGCTTCCATGGTCGGCATCCAGTTGCCGAGGAAGACGTCGATGTCCTTGGTCTGCATCGACTTGTAGGTCACCGGCACCGAGAGCACCTGCGTCTTGGGCGTGTAGCCCAGCGCTTCCAGAATCGAGGAGGCGAGCGCGGTGGTGGCGGTGATGTCGGTCCAGCCGACATCGGCGAATTTCACCGCCTTGCAGGCGGCGGGCTCGGCCGCATGGGCCGGGGAGATGGCCGCAGGTGCCGCCAGAAGTGTCAAGCCGAGGGCGGCCGTCGCGAGATACGTGAAGCTGCGCATGTTTCCCTGTTCCCGTTCGCTGCAAGTGCCCGGCTCCGTTACCGCCGAAGGCAAGCCGTGCCGACATGGTGCGGCGGGAGGCTCTTGAGTCGGCGGGTCTGTCCGGCGTCTTGTCCCCGGCAGTCTAGCCGGAAGGTAAGGCTGTTGCATCCCGGCCGTTAACGGCTCTCTTGAACAGTTATTCAATAACGAAAAATGCCCTTTGTCATGCGCAATTTTCAATCATGAGAATCGTTTATTTGAGCGGATTTGATGCATGGTTCCGGGAAGACTCGTCGCTCCCCCGCAGTGGCGCGATTTGGTCTGCTGCGGCTGCGAAGGGGCTTTTCGGCGGCGTGAACTGAGTTATATTGTACGCACGTTCAATAAGATTGCAGCGCCGCGACGGAGCCCGCTCATGGCCAGGGCCACTGCCTCCCCCCCTCTCGCCGCCCCGGCGCTCTGTGCCGAGGACGACGCCCGCCGGCGCGAGCCGGAGGATGTGCGCCGCCGCCAGCTCATCGAGGCCACCATCGATTCGCTGGCCGAGGTCGGCTTCAACGCCTCGACGCTGGCGCAGATCGCGCGCCGCGCTGGTGTCTCGCCCGGTCTCGTCGCGCATTATTTCGGCGACAAGGACGGGCTGCTGGAAGCCACGCTGCGCTTCCTCTCCGCCCGCATCGCCCGCGACACCGCGAGCCGCCTCGCCCAGGCCCATGGCCCCCGCGCCCGCATTCAAGCGGTGATCGAGGCGAACCTCGCGCCGGAGGAGTTCGACCAGCGCACCTCCAGCGTCTGGCTCGCCTTCTGGGGGCAGGTGCTGCATTCGGCGCGGCTGCGGCGGGTGCAGAAAGTCTACCAGTCCCGCATGCTGTCCAATCTCAGCCATGCCCTGCGCGGGCTGGTGGCGCCGCAGGAGGCGCGCCGGCTCGCCATCTCCATCGCCGCGGTGATCGATGGGCTGTGGCTGCGCTCCACCCTGTCCGCCACCGGGGAAACCAGCGCGGCGGGCGCGCTCACCGTTGCCTCCGCCTTCGTCGATTCACAGATCGCCGCCGCCGTGCCGGCCGGCGCGAAAGGTTCCGCCATGACCGTTCCCTCCCTGCACCGCAATCACATTGCCGGCGCCTATATCGAAGGCTCGGGCCGCAGCTTCGAGACCCGCAACCCGGCGACCGGCGAGGTGCTGGCGAAGATCGAGATCGCCGGCGAGGCCGAGGTGGACGCCGCCGTCGCCGCGGCCCGGGCGGGCCAGAAGGTCTGGGCCGCGATGACCGGCGCCGAGCGCGGGCGCATCCTGCGCCGAGTCGCTGACACGCTGCGCGCACGCAATGACGAACTCGCCCGACTGGAAAGCCTCGATACCGGCAAGCCGATCCAGGAAACCAGCGTGGTCGACGTGCTCTCCGGCGCCGACTGCCTCGACTATTACGCCGGCATCGCGCCGACGCTTTCCGGCGAGCACATCGACCTCGGCCCCTCCGCCTTCGGCTACACCCGCCGCGAGCCGCTGGGCGTGGTGGCGGGCATCGGCGCGTGGAACTATCCGCTGCAGATCGCGTGCTGGAAATCCGCCCCGGCGCTCGCCTGCGGCAATGCCATGATCTTCAAGCCGGCGGAGCTGACCCCGCTCACCGCGCTGAAGCTCGCCGAGATCATGAGCGAATGCGGCGTGCCGGATGGCGTGTTCAACGTGGTGCAGGGCTTTGCCGAGACCGGCCAGATGCTCACCCGCCACCCCGGCATCGCGAAAATCTCGCTCACCGGCGAGGTCGGCACCGGCAAGCGCGTGATGGCGGACGCCAGCGCCACGCTGAAGCACGTCACGCTGGAGCTTGGCGGCAAGTCGCCGCTGATCGTGTTCGACGACGCCGACCTCGACGACGCGGTGTCGGCCGCGCTGCTCGCCAATTTCTACTCGGCCGGCGAGGTGTGCTCGAACGGCACCCGCGTATTCGTGCATTCCGCCGTGCACAAGGCGTTCCTTGAGAAGCTCGTGGCGCGCGTCAAAAAAATGGTGGTCGGCGATCCGCTCGACCCGGCGACGCAGGTCGGCGCGCTGATCTCGCCCGAGCACATGGACAAGGTGCTGTCCTATATCGCGAAGGGCAAGGCGGAAGGCGCAAAGCTGCTGGTCGGTGGCCATCGCGTCACTGACGGCGCGCTGGCGAAGGGCGCCTTCGTCGCGCCGACCGTGTTCGACGGCTGCGCGGACGGCATGAGCATCGTGCGCGAGGAAATTTTCGGCCCGGTGATGGCGGTGCTGTCCTTCGAGGACGAGGACGAGGTGATCGCCCGCGCCAACGACACGCCCTTCGGCCTCGCGGCCGGCGTGTTCACCCGCGACCTCGCGCGCGGCCACCGGGTGATCGCGCAGCTGGAAGCCGGCACCTGCTGGATCAACCATTACAACATCACGCCGATCGAACTGCCCTTCGGCGGCGCCAAGCAGTCCGGCCTCGGCCGCGAGAACGGCAAGGCGGCAATCGAGCACTACACCCAGCTGAAAAGCGTCTACGTCAATCTCGGTCGCGTCGAGGCGCCCTACTGATGGCCGCGCACGCGCCGGGGACCGGGGAGTTCGACTACATCATCGTCGGCGCTGGCTCGGCCGGCTGCGTGCTGGCCGACCGGCTGTCAGCGGACGGCACGGCGCGCGTGCTGGTGCTGGAATTCGGGGGCTCCGATCGCTCGATCTTCATCCAGATGCCGAGCGCCCTGTCGATCCCGATGAACATGGCGAAGTACAACTGGATGTATGAGAGCGAGCCCGAGCCGGGGCTCGGCGGGCGGCGGATGCACTGCCCGCGCGGCAAGGTGCTGGGCGGCTCGTCCTCGATCAACGGCCTCGTCTATGTGCGCGGCAATCCGGCGGATTTCGACCGCTGGCAGGAGGAGGGCGCGCAGGGCTGGTCCTATGTCGACGTGCTGCCCTATTTCCAGCGCGCCGAGAGCCGCCAGGAGGGCGGCGACAGCTATCGCGGCGCGGACGGCCCACTCGCCACGCGCTATGGCCCGCTGAAGAACCCGCTCTACAACGTGTTCGTCGAGGCCGCGCAGCAGGCCGGCTATCCCGCGACTGACGACATCAACGGCTATGCCCAGGAAGGCTTCGGCCGGATGGACATGACGGTGAAGGACGGCGTGCGCTGGTCGGCGGCGAACGCCTATCTCAAGCCGGCCATGTCCCGCTCGAACCTCAAGGTCGAGACCCATGCCCGCGTCACCCGCGTGCTGTTCGAGGGGCGCCGCGCGGTGGGCGTGGCGTGGGAACGGGGCGGCGAGCGCTTCGAGCATCGCGCCTCGCGCGAGGTGATCCTTTCCGGCGGGCCGATCAACTCGCCGCAACTGCTCAAGCTCTCCGGCGTTGGCCCGGCGGCGGAGCTGCGCCAGCACGGCATCGAGGTGGTGGCGGACCGGCCGGGGGTCGGGGAGAATCTGCAGGATCATCTGGAATTCTATTTCCAGGTCGCCTGCACGCAGCCGGTCACGCTCTATTCGTCCATGGGCCTGTTAGCGCGCGGGCGCATCGGGCTGGAATGGCTGCTGACCAAGCAGGGGCTGGGCGCCACCAACCATTTCGAGAGCTGCGGCTTCATTCGCTCGCGGCCGGGGGTTCCCTATCCCGACATCCAGTACCATTTCCTGCCGCTCGCCGTGACTTATGATGGCAAGGGGCTGGCCTCCGAGCACGGCTTCCAGGCCCATGTCGGGCCGATGCGCTCCAAGAGCCGGGGCTGGGTGCGGCTGAACTCGGCCGACCCGGCCGACAAGCCGAAGATCTTCTTCAACTATATGAGCCATGAGGATGACCGCATCGAGATGCGCGCCTGCGTGCGGCTCACGCGCGAGATTTTCGCGCAGGCGGCGTTCGATCCCTGGCGCGGGCGCGAGATCCAGCCGGGGGCGGAGATCGCCACCGATGAGGCGATCGACGCCTTCATCCGCGACAAGGTGGAAAGCGCCTATCACCCCTCCTGCACTTGCAAGATGGGCGCGGTGGACGACCCGCTCGCGGTGGTCGACAGCGCCGCGAAGGTGATCGGCGTCGAAGGGCTGCGCGTGGTGGATTCCTCGATCATGCCCTCGGTCACCACCGGCAATCTCAACGCCCCGACCATCATGCTGGCGGAAAAGGCGGCCGATCATATTCGCGGCGTGCCGCTGCTGGCGGCGTCCAACGCGCCCTATTATAAGCCGGCTAACTGGAAGGTGGCGCAGCGCTGACGGGCTGTTTCCCCGGCGGGGAGAGGGAGCCGGAGGGGCGCCGCCTCAGCGCCGCAGCACGCCGATTGCGCGCAGATGGCCGAGGATTTCCCGCGCCGCCTCCTCGGGTGCCGGGTCCACCAGCAGCCGGCCGCCGCTGCTGGCCGCCTGCGTCGCCGCCTTCAGCCGTTCCGCCGCGCTGGCGCCGGGCGCGGCCCGGGCGATCAGCTTCGGGCGCGGGCGATAGGGGCGCTCTTCCATTTCGCTCGCAGTCGCCGGGGCGGGAGCGACGTCGCGACGCTCGATCGTTCCCCGCCGCGCCGCGGCGAAGGTGAAGGGCAGGGCGGGCGGCGCGGCCGGATGCACCGTGAGCAGCGCCGGCAGCCGCAGCACCACGCGGCGGCGGACGCCGCGCGGCAAGGCCTGCTCGACGGTGAGCGTGCCGTCGTCGCCGGCCGCCAGCGCCGCCGCGTCGGCGAGGATCGGCCGGCCGAGCCGACGGGCGAGCGCATAGGGCAGCAGCCCGCTTTCCTCGGAGCCCTGCCCGACACGGCCGGCGAGGATGAGGTCGGGCGCGAGCGCGTCCAGGGCGTCCGCGAGAGCCGGGAGCGGGTCGTCCCCCGCCGCCATGCGCAGATGGATGAGCCTGCCCAGCCCATGGCCGAGCACGTCGAGCGGCGCGCCGTCAACCGGGCCGGCATGAAGCCCGATCACCTCGTCCGCGCCGGCCAACTCGCGGGCCAGCCGCAATGCCTGAAGCTCTACCGGCACCGGGCAGGGCGTGCCCGAGGCGGGATGGCGCCCGGCGGAAAACAGCACCACGATCTTCATGGCTCGTCCTCCAGCGCCGCGATCAGCGCCGGCATCACCTGTTGCGCGTCCGCGATGATGGCGAGACCCGCGCGCTCCACCATGGCGGCGTGGAGGTCGGTGTTCACCGCCACCACATGCTCGCAGCCGGTAATGCCCTGCAGATGCTGCGGCGCCCCGGCAATGCCGAGCGCGAGATAGCAGGTGGCGTTCAGCACCGTGCCGGACGCGCCGACCTGCGCGCTGCGCGGCATCAGCCCGGCATCGCACAGCATGCGGCTGGCGCCAGGCGTGGCCCGCAGCGCCCGGGCAAGGTCGAGGAAGCTCGCAATGTCGCTGACGCCGTTGCCGGCCGACACCACGAATTCCGCCTCGCCGAGCGGCACGGTGGCGGGATCGGCCGGGATGATCTCGGCCGAGACAATGGCGCCGCCACCGGCTTCCGGTGTCGGCAGCTCGACAGCAAGCGCCTCGCATACCGGCCCGGCATAGGGCGCGAGGCTGTCGGCCACCAGCGAGATCAGCCGTGGCGGGGCGCGGCGCTGCTCGATGCGCCGGCCGCGCGCGGGGCGGGTGACCAGCTTGGGCGTCAGGCTCTCCGCGCCGGCGAACAGGGGCTCGCCCAGCAGAGCGGCGACGCGGCGGGCGAGGTCGCCGCCTTCCGCGCTCTCCGCGAACAAAGCGTGGCGGATGTTCAGGCTTTCCAGCGCCTGCGCCACCACAGCGGCCCGGACCTCGGGGTCATAATCCGAGGACGTGGCGACGAGACCGAAGCGATCCGCGCCGGCATGGGCGAAGTCCTCGCCGCCGGTTTCCGCCAGCACCAGCACCGCCCCGTCCTCGCCCGCCAGCAGATGCGCGGCGCCGAGGAGCTGGCGATCGAGCGGGGTGAGGCGTCCGCCCGGCGCGTCCGGCACCACCGCGACGAGGAAGGCCGGCGCGGCGACGACGCGTGTCTGGACAGTGGATTCGCTCGGCGAGGTCGCCTCGTCGCGCACCGGACGCACGCTGCCGCGCGACAGCCGGTCGAGCCGGGGCCGCACGCCGCCGGGTACCAGCAGCGCCTCGATTTCCGCGCGCGGGTCGCGGCGCGGACGGCCTGACACCGGGAGCGACGCCTCGCGGCTGAAGCGCGGCCGCGCGCCGCCGGCGATGCGCATCGCCTCGCGCTCGGCGCGCGGATTGCGGCGCAGCCGGCTCATCGCGCGGCCTCCGCCACCGGCGCGGCTTCCACCGCCATCAGCACCAGCTCGGCGAGATCGTGCACCGCCGGGCGTTCGCCGGTGACGCCTTCCAGCATGGCCGAGCATTGCGGGCAGGCGACGGCCACGATCCCCGCGCCGGTCGCTTTCGCCTGTCCCATGCGCAGGTCGGGAATGCGGGCGTCGCCCTCGATGTCGCTGACCGGCGCGCCGCCGCCCCCGCCGCAGCACATGGAGTGCCGGCCCGAGCGTTCCATCTCGACGCGCGCGACGCCGAGCCGGTCCAGCAGCCGGCGCGGGGCGTCGACCTCGCCATTGTAGCGGCCGAGATAGCACGGGTCGTGATAGGTCACGCGGGCCTCGGCGAGCGCGCCGACGGGAAGCCGCCCCGCCGCCACCAGCTCGTCGAGCAGCGCGCTGTGATGGATCACCTCATAGGCGCCGCCGAAGGCGCGGTACTCATTGCGCAGCGCGTGGAGCGCGTGCGGATCGGCGGTGAGGATGCGGCCGAAGGAATGGCGCGCCAGCGTCGCGACATTGGCGCGGGCGAGGCGCTGGAATCCGTCCTCGTCGCCGAGCCGGCGGGCGAGATCGCCGCAGTCGCGCTCCTCCTCGCCCAGCACCGCGAAATCGACGCCCGCGCGCTTCAGCAGCGCCACCAGCGCGCGCAAGGTGCGGCCGTGGCGCAGGTCGTAGGCGCCCTCGCCGAGCCAGAGCAGGATGTCGGCATGGCCGCCCTCGCGCAGAAGCGGCAGGTCCAGCCCCGCGGCGAAGTCAGTGCGGGCACCTAGCGCCCGCCCGCCCGGCTCGTCGGCATAGCGCAGCTCGGCGAGCGGGCGGCTCGCCTTTTCGGGCAGGGCGCCGAGCTCCAGCGTCTGGAAGCGGCGCAGATCCATGATCGCGTCGACATGCTCGATCATCATCGGGCATTCCTCGACGCAGGCGCGGCAGGTGGTGCAGGACCACAGCGTGTCCGGGTGGATCATCGCCCCCGCGCCGACGATCGGGCGCTCCGGCCCGCCGATCCCGGCGACCGGGCGCGCATTCGGGTAGGGGCTGCCCGTATAGGCGGCGTTGGAACCGCCCGGCTGCATCGCGGTGACGAGGTCCTGGATCAGCCGCTTGGGGTTCAGCGGCTGGCCGGCGGCGAAGGCCGGGCAGGCGGTCTCGCAGCGCCCGCACTGGATGCAGGCATCGAAGCCCAGCAGCCGGTTCCACGCGAAATCCGCCGGCGTCGCGACCCCTAACCGGGGAGCGCCGAGATCCAGCGGCACCAGCGCGGTCTCGCGCACGCCGTCGAAGCGCGCCGGCCGGGGATGGGCGGCGAGATGCAGCGCGCCGGCAAAGGCGTGGCGCATCGGCCCGCGCCCGATCTGGAGCGCGAGCCAGCCACCTCCGAACGCCGCCAGCACAAGGCCGATCCAGCCGAGCGGCGCCAGCGCGTGCCCGAGCGCGGCGTCCAGCGCGACCAGCAGCGCACCCGCGCCATAGGCGACCAGCGCGAAGGGCAGAAGCTGGAATTTTCCGCCCGAAAGCCGTGCCGGCTTGCGCGGGTAGCGCCGCCGCCCGACCATGATGCCGCCGGCCAGCGCCAGCGCGAACAGGAGGGCGGTGGCCGACCAGACGAGGCGTGACTCGGTCAATCCGGCCAGCAGCGCGAGGCCCGAGCCGCCCAGCAGCCCGCCCGCCGCCAGCGCATGCATGCGTGCGGCAGAGGGATCGCGCCCGACGACATGGTGCACGTCGACGAGATAGCGCTTCGGCACGGCGAGGAGGCCCGTCACCCAGTCGACCTTTGCCGCCCGCCCGCTTCGCCACAGCCGGGCGCGGCTTGCCGCCAGCGCGGCGGCGATGACCGACAGGCCCAGAATGACGAAGGCGAGGCCGGCGCCGACGCTCATCATCGCCCCCCGGTTCCGCGGGCCCCGCGTCGAGCCCGCTGCCGGTCGCGGAGAGCCACGGCGACCCGATTTCTCGCGGGTGGGCGTCGCGCGGCGGGCGGCGGGGGAGTGGCGCGCATGGCCCTCACAGGTCCTTGCACAGGCGCAGGGAATCGTAGAGCGCGGCGTGGATGTTGCGCCCGGTCCAGGCGTCCCCGACGCGATAGAGCGCGAATCCCTTCTGCCCGCTCCAGCGCTGCGGGAGGCCGGCCACCAGCGCGTCGAGGTCGGTCTCGCCATCGTTCACCGAGGCGCCGCGCAGCGCCTCGAACAGGGCGTTCACCGGCAGCGTGCCGTAATCGGCGACCACGCGGTCCACGACGCGCTCCTCCTCGGCCTCGGTCATGGTGTTGCGCAGCGCGGCGATCAGCCGGTTGCCCTCCGGGTAGACCTCGATCAGCTCCATGTTCGGGCTCATTACCACGCCGAGCTTGTAGAGCTCGCGCAGGTGCACCGGCTTGTTGGTGGTGCCGACCTCCTGCGCGATCTGGAGGTCGTGCGTCGCCATCTCGACCAGACAGCCGGCTTTCGCCAGCACCTCGGCGGTGGAGGCGGCGTTGTGGCCGCCGATCTCGTCATAGAGCAGCACGGAGCCGGTGGGCTGCACCCGGCCGGCGAGTACGTCGGCGGTGGTGACGATGTGCTCGTGGCCCTTGGCATGGCCGTGCTGTGGCAGGCCGCCGGTGGCGATGATCACCACCTCCGGCGCCTCGGCCAGAATGTCGGCCTCGCTCGCCTCGCGGCCGAGGCGGATGTCGACGCCCTTCTTTTGCACCTGCGCATAAAGCCAGCGCGGGATGCCGGAGAGCGCCTCGCGCCAGGTCGCCTTGGCGGCGATGTTGATCTGGCCGCCGACCGCCGTCTCCTTCTCGAACAGCACCACCTTGTGCCCGCGCTCGGCGCACACGCGCGCGGCCTCAAGCCCCGCCGGGCCGGCGCCGACCACGACTACCTTGCGGGCCTGCGCGGCGCGGGGGACGACGTGAGGCATGGTGGCCTCGCGCCCGGTCGCGGCGTTCTGCAGGCACAGCGCGTCGCCGCCGACATAGATGCGGTCGATGCAGTAGCCGGCGCCGACGCACTGGCGGATGTCGTCGTCGCGGCCCTCCATCAGCTTCTTCACGAGGTGCGGATCGGCGATATGGGTGCGGGTCATGGCGATCATGTCGACATGGCCCTCGGCGACCGCGCGGGCGCCGGTGGCCAGATCTGTGACGCGCTGGGCGTGGAATACCGGCACTTCGACCTCGCGCTTGATCGCGCTCGGCAGGAACAGGAACGGCGCCACCGGGAACGACATATTGGGCAGCGAGACGGCATGGCTCATCTCGTCGCGCGCCTGCCCGCCCATGATGTTGAGGAAATCGACCAGCCCGTCGCGGGCATAGGTGGCGGCGATCTCCACGCAGTCCTCATGGCTGAGGCCGTCGGCAATCATCTCGTCGCCGGACATGCGGATGCCGATGACGTAATCGTCCCCCGCCGCCTCGCGCATCGCCTCCAGCACCTCGCGGCCGAAGCGCATGCGGTTCTCCAGCGAGCCACCATACTCGTCGCTGCGCTGGTTGACGCTCGGCGACCAGAACTGATCGACCAGATGGCCATGGGCGGCGGAAATCTCGCAGCCGTCGAGCCCGCCCTCCTTGCAGCGCCGCGCGGCCTCGGCGAAGGCGCGAACCACGCGGCGGATGTCGTTCCTGTCCATCTCGCGCGGAATGGTGCGCGAGGCCGGCTCGCGGCGGGGCGAGGCGGAGAGGGTGGGGAACCAGTTCTCGGTGTCCCATTTGGTGCGCCGGCCCATATGGGTGAGCTGGATCATCAGCTTGGCGCCGTGGGCGTGTACGCGCTCGGCGAATTGCTGGAAATAGGGGATCACGCTGTCGTCGGCGACGGAGATCTGGTTCCACGGCGCCGCCGGGCTGTCGATGGCGACCGAGGAGGAGCCGCCGAACATGGTCAGCCCGATGCCGCCCTTGGCCTTTTCCGCGTGATAGAGCTGGTAGCGCTCCTGCGGCTTGCCGTCCCGGCCATAGCCGGGGGCGTGCGAGGTCGACATCACCCGGTTGCGGATGGTGAGGCCCTTGATGGTCAAGGGCTTCAGCAAGGCCTCGGCATTGGCGATCATGGTGCCCGCGCGCGCTCCCTCCAGAGCATTTTCCACGAAAGTCGATCGACCTTCGCGAAGAGAAAATGCTCCGGCTCATTGAATCGAGAGCACTTTCCTGTCGATCGGACGAGTGTGTCCGATCGGAAAGGGCTCTAACCGGCGATCCCGGTCATGGTGGCACGATAGGTCGCGCGCGCCTATGCCGAACAGAACGATTGCGCCATCGGGCCGGTAGCGTTGCGACCCGTTCGCTCCACGCCGTTCAACGGCGCATGCGGCGCAGCAGATGGAGGATCAGCGAGGGGCCGGCCAGCACCAGGATCAGCAGCGCCAGCGGCACCGAAAAGATGAAGCCGACATAGTTGAACCCCAGCGCGCCGACCACGCCGCCGCAGAAGAACAGCGCCAGGAACATGGCGAGCAGCTTCAGCTTCTCGCGGTCGGCCATCACCAGCGGCACGCCGGCCGGGCGGCGGCGGTGGTTCATGTAGAGCAGCTTGCCGAGCTCGATTCCCATGTCGGTGACCACGCCGGTCATGTGGGTGGTGCGGATCTTGGCACCGGACATCTTGGTCACGGTGGCGTTCTGCAGCCCCATGATGAAGCACAGCACCGCGACGGCGAGAAACAGCGCGAGGCCGGAATGACGCGCATAGCCGCCCAGCGCGCCGAAGGCCAGAAGCAGGAAGGCTTCCAGCGTCAGCGGAATGGCGTATTCGCTGCCGGCGTGATGCAGCCGCGCCCAGTTGACCATGATCGCCGAGCACGCCGCGCCGAGGATGAAGGGCAGCAGCCCGCCGAGCCCGGCCAGCACCAGGCCGGAGGCACCGAGCACGAGATTATCCGCCATGGCCGAGACGATGCCGGACATGTGCGAGGTGTATTGCCCGACCGCCAGCAGCCCGCCGGCATTGGTGGCGCCGGCGACGAAGGTCATGGCGAGGCCGAGCCGGGCGTCGGCGAGCGGGGTGCGCTCGGAGGCCAGCATCCCGGCGGCCATGCCGGAATAGCGCGCGGCAAGGCCGGGCGGCAGCTCCCGGACGGTGTTGGCGTCGCGGGGCGGCAGATCGGGAGGCGACACGTTCATTCGCGTGCGTCGCGGGGGTGACCCGCCTCCATCAGGAACCCGGGGCGAAGCGCCGGGACGGCGCTCCAGACCTTCGGACCCACGCGACTTAGCAAGCTGCGCGCCAGATGCGCAAGCGAGGCGCCGATGCGGCACGCGCTAGGCAGACCGGCGCTCGCCGCTTGGCGGGTGGCCGAAGCGCCGGGCATAGACCGCCGAGAAGTGCGCGGCGGAAGCGAAGCCGCAGGCCAGCCCGACATCGGTGACCGAGAGCGGGGAGAGCCGCAGCAATTCGCGCGCCCGCTCCAGCCGTAGTCCCAGATGATAGGCGGCGGGCCCCATGCCGAGATCGCGGCGGAACAGGCGCTCCAGCTGGCGCTGCGAGACGTCGAGCCGGCGGGCGATGGCTTTGACGCCCGGCGGGCGCTCGATCGCCGCTTCCATCAGCTTCACCGCGCGGGCGAGTGTCGGGTCGGCGAGCACCGGGCGCGGCCGGGCCGCGGGCTTGCCCCGTCCCGCCCGCGCGCCGGCGCGGTCGAGGATGAACTGCTCGGACACCTTGTCGGCCAGACCCCTGCCGCCATGCGCCTCGATCAGTTCCAGCATCATCTCCAGCGGGGCGATGCCCCCGGTGCAGGTGAGCCGGTCGCGGTCGATGGCGTAGGCGTCCTCGACGAACGCGACATGGGGGAATTCCTCGCGCACCGCCGCAAGGTTCTCCCAGTGCACGGCGCAGCGGTGAAAATCGAGCAGCCCGGCCTCCGCCAGCACGAAGCCGCCGGTGCACAGCGCCCCGAGCGCCGTGCCGCGCCGGCTAAGCCGGCGCAGCGCGTCCTCGATGGCCGGGGTCGCGGCGTGGCGGATGTCGACGCCTCCGCACACCAGCAGCAGGTCGAGCGTGCCGACTTCGGACAGCGCGCGGGTGGGGGAGAGGGTGAGCCCGTTGCTGGCGCTCGCCGGCTGGCCGTCGATCGTCACCACATGCCAGGAATAGATCGGGTGTCCGGCGACGTAATTGGCCATGCGCAGCGCTTCCAGCGCGTTGGCGCAGGCGATCATCGAATGGTTCGGCAAGGTGAGGAAGCCGATGCGCCGGAGCGATGCCAGGTCGGACACGTAAAGGGCCTCGGGTCACATGATTCCAGTTCGGCGGCGTGACGGATCGAGCGTCGTTCTGCCGCCGCGCGGGGCAAGGGTAAACCGATTGTCAGCATTTGCTTCAGAAATACCTGTCATCGGTCATGGGTGTGCGCCAGTACCGCCGCAAAAAAGTCATGGCGGGACCTGTCAATGAGGCTTCCGAACGAGGATTCTTTCATGCGTTTCCACCGCTCTTCGCTTCAACGGTTCCATTCCTGGCGCGCGGGCCGCATCGCCCTGCCGCTGGGATTCCTGGCCGTGCTGGCGGTCGGCTCGCATCTGGTCATGGATGCCGGCGGCGAGCATGTCGCCGCAACCCCGATCCGGGTCGATGCCCGCTCCTATGACAGCGTCCACCATGCCGGCGGCTACGCGCTCGGCGCGCTCGACGAGAGCGGATTGCGCAATCTGGCGCGCCCCATCGCCTCGCCGGAGGAGGTCGCGCTGCCGGTTCTGGAGAAGGCCGACAAACGCCCGGCGCCGACGCTGGTGCGGGCGATCGAGCCTTCGGCAGTCTACCGGCCGCAGCCGCATCCCGCTTCAGGCGCCGCCCCGGCCGCCGGAGCCGGGCACGCGCCGGCGCAACTCACCGCCTATCCGGCCGGCGTCGAGCGCTTCGACCAGTGCACGGGTAACTGCGAGACACGCGATCCGATGCTGGGGCCGATCGCCTATCCGGCCCCGCAGGCGCAGGGCGCCGCCGAAGAAAGCGGGTTGCTCGCCAACACCATGATCGCCCCGGTGATCTCGGGCGCGCGCTCCATGATCGACCGCACGGTCGACGGCGCGGTTTCGGGAACCAGCGCCGCCTATGACGCGGTGAAGGAGAAGGTTTCCGGCGCGCTCGACCTCATCCGCTGAGCGCGGCGCTCAGCGGTCAACCACGAGGTCGCTGGTCGGCTTCGAGCAGCACAGCAGCGCCATGCCGGCATCGATCTCGCGCTGGCGGATGCCGCCGCCATGCTTCATGTCGACCGTGCCCGAGACCAGCTTCGATTTGCAGGTGCCGCACAGGCCCTTGGCGCAGGAGGAGGGCAGCCGCACCCCGGCGCGCCGCGCCGCATCCAGCACGAACATATCGGAGGGGCACTCGATGGTGCGCCCGCTCTTGGCGAAGGCGACCTTGTAAGTGACGGTCGCCGGCGCGACGATGTCCGCTGCCAACCCCTCGGCCGCCAGCACCTCCGCCGCGACCTCGGGCTCGGCGCCGGCCAATTCCGCGAAATCGAAGCTTTCCTCATGGTGGCGCGCCATGTCGAAGCCGAAGGTCTTCAGCATCTCCCGCACCGCCGCCATGAAGGGCGAGGGGCCGCAGACGAACACCTCGCGCTCGCGGAAATCCGGCGCGACATGGTTGAGGATGCCGGGATTCAGCCGGCCACGAAACCCGTGCCACGGCTCGCGCGGGCTGTCGCCTTCGCAGACCGGGGCGAAACGGAAGGTCGCGGGCTGGTTGCGCGCCATCAGCTCCAGCTCGGCGCGGAAGATGATGTCGGCCGGCGCGCGCGCGGCATGGACGAACACGATGTCGCGCGGCTCGGCGAGGTCGTGGAAGGTGCGCGCCATCGACATCAGCGGGGTGATGCCGGAGCCGCCGGACAGGAACAGATATTTCGGAGATGCGGCGGGCCGCCCCTGCGAAAAGCAGGAGAAATCGCCCATCGGCCCGACGGCGCGCAGCACCGAGCCGGCCTTCACCGTGTCGTGCAGGAAGTTCGACACCGGCCCGCCCGGCACGCGCTTGACCGTGATGGAGATCGTGTGCGGGCGCGTCGGCGCGGAGGAGATCGTGTAGCAGCGATGGATGGTCTCGCCTCCGATCTCCAGTTCCAGCGTCAGGAACTGGCCGGGCGCGTAGCGGAACAGGCAGGGCGTGCGCGGCGCCAGCACGAACGTCTTCACGTCGTGCGTCTCCTCGCGCACCTCGCGCACGATCAGCGCGTCATCCACCTCCGGGTCCCAGTCCGGCAGCGAGGGACCAAGGCGGAGCGCGGCATCATCGGGCGAGGTGGTGGGTGAGGCATCCATAGGTCAGGTTCCGATCGGTGAACGACTGTCCCGGCGGATCAGCCATGCTCCCTCTCGCGGTCGGGGAGAGGACAGTGAGGAGACATCTACCGCGCCGTCATCCCGGACGGCCAAAGGCCGATCCGGGACGCTTGGGAGGTGGCGAGCGATCCCGGCCCCCGCTTCGCTGCGGCTGGAATGACGCCGTGACGCGCGACGCGATCTGGCGTTACCGCCCGACGTGCTCAGCCATGCGGCCGATGTACCAGTTGCAGAACTTGTCCACGAGCATCTCGGTGTGCGGCGAGTAGGGGCCGGGCTCATAGGCGGGCGAGCGCGCGCCTTCCTGGCAATAGCCGACCAGCGTCGAATCCTGATCGTTGGTGGCGTCCCACACCGCGGTCAGGTTCTCGATGTCGTAATCGACGCCTTCCACCGCGTCCTTGTGCACCAGCCACTTGGTGCGCAGCAGCGAGCGCTCGGCGTCGAGCGGCAGCACTGAGAACACCACGGCGTGGTCGGACATGAAATGGTGCCACGAATTCGGCTGGGTCCAGAAGTGCAGCGCGCCGTGCTTGGGGTCGTTGATCTTGCCCAGCAGCTTCCGGCAGGCGGCGCGGGTGTCGTTGGTGTGGCTCTCGCCGTCGCCCGCCAGCGGCAGGCGCTCGGTGCGGAAGCCGGTCACCATGTCGTCGAGGTGCTCGACCATTTCCGAGGGGAAGCCGCAGCTTTCCCATTCGCGATGCGAGTTGGTGACCAGCTTGGCGTAATCCTCGGCCTCCTTGCGGCCGTGTTCGTCCAGCTCCTCCGGCGCGAAGCCGAAGCCATAGGCGAACAGCGGGACGGTCAGCTCGGGATGGTTGCCCGCGCAGTGATAGCACTCGCGGTTGTTCTCCATGGTGAGCTTCCAGTTGCCCGGCTCGATGATGTCCTTCTCGAACGCGACCTTGGCGTTCTTCAGATCGTGCGGGGCGAGATAGGGCGCCATCTTCGCCGCCATCACGTCGAAATCCGCCGGCGGGTCGTCGGAGAGGCAGACGAAGATCAGCCCTTCCAGCGAGCGCACATGCACCGGCTTGAGACCATGGCAGGCGGCGTCGAAATCGTGGCCCATATGCTCGGCGAACAGCAGCTTGCCGTCGAGGCCGTAGGTCCAGGAATGATAGCGGCAGACCAGGTTGCCGACCGTGGTCTTGTAGTCGAGCAGGAGGCGCGCGCCGCGATGGCGGCAGACATTGTGATAGGCGCGCACGTTCATGTCGTCGTCGCGCACCACGAAGATCGCGTATTTGCCGATGTCGAAGGTCATGGCGTCGCCCGGCTCGGGAATATCCGGCTCGACGCCGACGAAAATCCAGTGCCGGTTGAAGATGAACTCCATGTCGGCCTCGAAGATCTCCGGGCTGGTATAGAACGGCGCTTCCAGGCTGTAGCCGGGCTTGCGGCGCTTGATCAGGGTTTTCAGCGGCGTGTCGGTGGTGTCGAGCATGGGAATCTCCATCCCGGCGCGCCGTCCCCGGCCGCGCATCCTGTCTGGAATTGTTCGACGGAAAGTGCGCGCTGACTTTCTCGTTTGCGACACGCAGATGCGCTAAAGCGACATTGAATGGAAGATATGAGCGGGCGCCTTCCGGCCCTTCGCGTCACACCCGCTGATCAGCGTGTTCTGTCGATCAGCGCCATGGCGGCGGCCGGGTTGCGGGGCTTGAAGCCGCTGATGACGAACAGGAACACCTCGCGCGGGTCGGTCGAGGCCGGCGGGGCGAGCAGCGTGTTGCCGAGCTCCGGCGGCGTGCGGCCTTCGCTCCAGTGGCGCGCCCGCGCCGCCCAGGACTCCAGCTCCGCCTCGCCATAGCCCGCCGGCTCCTCCTCGCGCGTGCCCATGATGCGGGCATAGACGAAGGGGGCGGTGAGGTCGGGGATCAGCGGGTGCTCGCTATCGCCGGCGATGACCACACCGACCTTGTAAGCCCGCGCCATCTCGACGAATTCCGGGTTGCGGAAGCTGTCATGGCGCACCTCCACGACATGGCGCAGCGGCAGCCCCTCGTGAGACGCCGGCAGCAGCTTCAGGAACGCCTCGAAATCCGCCGGATCGAACTTCTTGGTCGGCATGAACTGCCAGTTGATCGGCCCGAGTTTCGCTTTGAGCTCGGTGAGGCCGCTCGTCAGGAACTTCTCCACCGACCCGCCCGCTTCCGCCAGTACGCGGCGATTGGTGGCGAAGCGCGGGCCCTTGAGCGCGAAGACGAAGCCGTCCGGCGTCTCGTCGTGCCATTTCGCGAAGCTTTCGGGCTTCTGCGAGCCGTAATAGGTGCCGTTGACCTCGATGGCGGTGAGCTTGCCGGCGGCATATTCCAGCTCGCGCTTTTGCGGCAGCTTGTCGGGATAGAACAGGCCGCGCCACGGCTCGAAGGTCCAGCCGCCGATGCCGATGCGGATGGGGGCGGTCGGTGCGCTCATGGCGGGGCTCCTCGCTTGACGAGGGACCAGCCTAGTCGAACAGCCGCTGCGCCGCCATGCTCCGTGCCGCCGCGCCGGGAGCGGTGGCCGGGCTCTGCGCGCGCGCATCCGAGGGGGTGAAGCCGTGCTGCGCCTTGAACTGGCGGGAGAAATGCGCGCAATCCGAGAAGCCGGATTCCAGCGCGATGTCGGTGACCGAGCGGACGGTGGTGTCCAGCAGGAAGCGGGCATAGCGCAGCCGCAGCCGGCGATAGAACTCGGCCGGGCGCTGGCCCATCACGGTCTGGAACAGCCGCTCCAATTGCCGGGTGGAGAGCTGGAGCCGGCGGGCGATGTCGGCGATCGGCAGCGGGTCGGCCATGTGCTGCTCCATCAGCAGCAAGGCGCGGCGCACGCGGTCGTCGGCGACGAGATCGGCAATCGGGGGATGCGGCTGCGCCTCGGTGCCGGGGCGGGCGCGGTCCAGCAGCATCACATGGCGGCTCTTCTGGGCGATGGAGCGGCCGAGATGCTTTTCCACCAGCGCGGTCGCAAGGTCCGCCGCCCCGCCGCCACCGGCGCAGGTGATGCGATCGCCGTCGATCACGTAAAGCCGGTCGGCGACCGGGGTGTGGTGCGGGAATTCCTCAAGAAAATCCTGGTAGTGATACCAGGACACGCAGCAGCGCCGCCCGGTCATCAGCCCGGCGCGGGCCAGCACGAAGCTGCCGGTGCACACGCCGACCAGCGGCACCCCGGCGCGGGCGGCGCGCTTGAGATAGGCGACGCTCGCCTCGTCGAGCTGGTGGCCGGTGTGTAAGAGGCCGCCGACCACCACGATGTATTGAAAGTTCGCGGGATCGACGAAGGCCCCGGCCGGCGCCACGGTGACGCCGCAGGAGGCGCGGATCGGCGCCGGCGTCGAGGCCATGATCTGCCAGCGCGCCAGAATGGGCCGCGAGCGGTCGCCGTCATCGGCGGCGAGGCGCAGATGGTCGACCAGCAGCGAGAACGCCGACAGGGTGAAATTGTCGGTGAGGATGAAGCCGACGTTCAGCACCGGGGCGGGGCTCGCTGTGGTCCGGGAGGCGGGGTTCTGCTCGGTCATCCATCCACCATGCGGGAGCGCTCGGCACCAGCATAGCAAATCGGGCGTCTCAGGCGAATTCGCGGCGCGCCTCGTCAAGGAAGCCGAGCACATAGGGGGCGAAGGAGCGCCACACATCGAGGTGGAACAGCTCCGGCCCGTGGCGCACCAGCACGATTTCCGCCTTGCCCAGCAGGGTGCGGGTGCACATGCCGACCGGGAAGGCGGCGAGCGCCAGATCGAGCGGGCAGCCCTGATTGAGCGCGAAGGCGGCCTCAGGCCCGGCGATCTCGATGCCGACGCTGCGCGACGAGACATCGACCAGCGCATGGGGCACGCCCGACGTCGCGGCCTCGATGGCGGCGGCGAGGGGGGCGGCCTCCTCGCCGGGGGCGAGCAGCAGCCATTCGTCGGGGCCGAGCCAGAAGGCCAGGCGCGAACCCGACTGGCTGAAGCGGTTGGCCTCGCGCGGCAGGGCGACGCCGAACGCCTCGCCGGCCGGGCCGATGCCGGCCTCGCGGGAGCGGAAGGCGAGCCGCGCGGCGGGGCCGAGCAGGCTGAGGCGGGCGGCCTCGATCGGGCGCAGGCCCTCGCTGAGGCGCTGGAGCGCGGCGTTGTCAGGCATCGAACCGTTCTCCCTTGGGGTCGTAAAAGCTCGGCTCCACCACCGTGACCTCGATCGAGCCGCCCGGCATCGGCACGTGCAGCTTCGTGCCGATCCGCGCCCGCCCGCCCTTGATCATGGCCAGCGCGATGGAACGCTCCAGCGTGGCGCTGGCATAGGAGGAGGTGACGAAGCCCAGCATCGGCACCGGCGTGGGGCTCGGCACCTTGACGCCCGGCTCGGCGACGATCTGCGCGCCTTCCTCCAGAACGATCTTCGGATCGGTGGTGAGCAGGCCCACAAGCTGCTTGCGGTCCGGCGCGCTCATCGCCGCGCGCTCCAGCGAGCGCTTTCCCACGAAGTCGCGCTTGGCCTTGCCGACCGCCCAGCCGAGATTGACGTCATCGGGCACAGCGGTGCCGTCGGTTTCCTGCCCGACGATGATGTAGCCCTTCTCGGCGCGCAGCACATGCATGGTCTCGGTGCCGTAGGGCATGATCCCGTGCGGCTCGCCGGCTTTGAAGATCGCCTCCCAGATGGCGCGGCCATGTTCGGCCGGCACATTGACCTCGAAGCCGAGTTCGCCGGTGAAGGACACCGAGAACACCCGCGTCGGCACGCCGCGAATATGGCCCTCGCGCACGCTCATATGCGGGAAGGCGGCGCGGGAGAGGTCGATATCGTCCATCAGCGGCTGGAGGATCTCGCGCGATTTGGGCCCCTGCACCGCGATCACCGCCCATTGCTCGGTGGTGGAGGTGAGCCACACATCGAGGTCCGGCCATTCGGTCTGGAGATAATCTTCCATATGCGCCAGCACGCGCGGCGCGCCGCCGGTGGTGGTGGTGACGTGGAAGCGGTCATGGGAGAGGCGCCCAACTACGCCGTCATCCATCACGAAGCCGTCCTCGCGCAGCATCACGCCATAGCGCAGCCGGCCGGGCTCCAGCTTGGTCCAGGCATTGGTGTACATGCGGTTCATGAACTCGGCGGCGTCCGGCCCGACGATCTCGATCTTGCCCAGCGTCGAGGCGTCGAAGATGCCGGCGCCGGAGCGCACCGCCTTGCACTCGCGTGCGACCGCCGCGTGCATATCTTCGCCGGTCTTCGGGAAGTAATGCGCGCGCTTCCACAGCGACACGTCCTCGAAGGCCGCGCCGCGCTCGGCCGCCCAGTCATGGATCGGCGTGGTGCGGATCGGGTCGAACAGGTCGCCGCGCGCGGCCCCGGCGAAGATGCCGAAGGTGGTCGGCGTGAAGGGCGGGCGGAAGGTGGTCAGCCCGATCTGCGGCACGCCGACGCCGAGCTGTTCCGACACGATGCCGAGCGCATTCATGTTGGAGCTCTTGCCCTGGTCGGTCGCCATGCCGGTGGTGGTGTAGCGCTTCACATGCTCGATGGAGCGGAAGCCCTCGCGGGTGGCAAGCGCGATGTCCTTGGAGGTGACGTCGTTCTGCCAGTCGACAAAGGCCTTGGCGAAGGCGGGATTGCGCCCATGCGGCACCGCGCCGATGAAGCCGTCGGTTCCGAGTTCAGCGGCCTCCACGGCGAAAGCACGCGGGGAGGCGGCGCCAAAGCCGGCATCCTTCGCCGCGCTCTCGCCGCGGGCGTAGCCGTCCTCGATCACCGCTTTGAGGCCATAGACGCCGCGGCAGGCGCCGGCCGAGCGCTCGCGCTCCACCGAGGTGCCGGGGAGGTAAACCTGCAAGGCCGGGTCGTAGACCAGCTTGCCGCGCGACTGCGAGAACATATGCACGCTCGGCGTGAAGCCGCCGGACATCAGCACGAGGTCGCAGGCGACCGTTTCCGCCGGGCCGACCGCGCCGGCTTTCAGCTTGGCGAGATGCGCGCCGGAGACGCGGCGCCGGCCCAGTGTGCCGGTGACCACGGTGGAGGGCCGCACATCGATGCCGGCATCGAGCGCCTTTGCCGCCCAGTCGCCATGGACCTGCGGGCGCAGATCGGCGATGGCCGCGACCTCGACCCCGCCGGCCGCCAGCTCCAGCGCGGCGCGGTAGCCGGAATCGCAGGCGGTGAACACGGTGGCGCGGGTGCCGGGCTTCGCGCCGTAGCGGGTGAGATAGGTGCGCCCGGCCTCGGCCAGCATCACGCCCGGCCGGTCGTTCTCGGGGAACACCAGCGGGCGCTCCAGCGCGCCGGCGGCGATCACCACCTCCGTCGCCCGCACCTGCCACAGCCGCTCGCGCGGCAGGTTCGGGTTCGGGCTGGCGAGGTGTTCGGTGACACGCTCGGCCAGCGCGATCATGTTGTGCGGGAAATAGCCGAAGGCGGTGGTGCGGGTCAGCAGGGTGACATTGCCGCTTGCCGCCAGCGTTTCCAACGCATCCGCCAGCCATTGCTGAGCCGGCTTACCGTCGATGGTCGCGCCGGTCTCCGCCAGCAGCGAGCCGCCGAATTCGGCCTGCTCGTCGACCAGCATCACCCGCGCGCCGGTGGCGCTTGCCGCCAGTGCGGCTGCGATGCCGGCCGGGCCGGCGCCGATCACCAGCACGTCGCAATGGGCGTAGTGCTGGGTGTAGCGGTCCGGGTCCGGCAAAGTGGGGGCGACGCCGAGGCCGGCCATGGCGCGGATCTTCGGCTCATAGAAGCGCTTCCACGCCCCCGCCGGCCACATGAAGGTCTTGTAGTAGAAGCCGGCCGGCAGGAAGGGCGAGAACAGGTCGTTCATCGCGCCGGCATCGAAGCCGAGCGAGGGCCAGCGGTTCTGGCTGGTCGCGACCAGTCCCTCATAGAGCTCGACCTGCGTGGCGCGCAGGTTCGGCGTGGTGCGGGCGTCGTCGCGGCGCACATCGACCAGCGCGTTCGGCTCGTCGGAGCCCGCCGAGACCACGCCGCGCGGGCGGTGATATTTGAACGAGCGCCCCATGAGATGGACGCCGTTGGCGATCAGCGCCGAGGCCAGCGTGTCGCCTTGGAAGCCGTAATAGGTCGTGCCGTCGAAGCGGAAGGCCAGCGGCTTGGCGCGATCGATGCGCCCGCCGGAAGCGGTGCGGAACGAGCCGGTCATTTGGTCTCTCCCGCAATGTCGGGGCGCGGCTCGCCCGCCTTGTAGGTGACGACGAAGAAATCGCTCACCGTGTCGCGCACCGCGTTGAAATAGCGGCCGCAGCCATGGATATGGCGCCAGCGCTCGGCATGGCGGCCTTTCGGGTTGGTGCGGTTGTAGAGGAAATCCGCCCATTCCTGATCGGACAGCGCCGAGGGGTCGGCGGGCCGGGCGATATGGGCCTCGCCGCCATAGCGGAACTCGATCTCGGGCCGGTTCCCGCACCAGGGGCAGTTGATGATGAGCATGGCAATCGCCTCTAATGCGCGACGGCGGCGGCGGCCGCCTCGTCGATCAGGAAGCCGTCGCGGAAGCGTTCCAGCGTGAAGGGCGCGTTGATCGGGTGCGGCTCGTCGCGGGCGATGGTGTGGGCGAACACATTGCCCGAGCCCGGCGTCGCCTTGAAGCCGCCGGTGCCCCAGCCGCAATTGACATACAGCCCCGGCACCGGGGTCTTGGCGATGATCGGCGAGCGGTCCGGCGTCACGTCGACGATGCCGCCCCAGTTGCGCAGCATGCGCAGGCGCCGGAACTGCGGGACGAGTTCGCAGATCGCGTCCAGCGTGTGGGTGGTGATGTGCAGCGCCCCGCGCTGGGAATAGGAGGTGTAGGCGTCAGTGCCGGCGCCGATCACCATCTCGCCCTTGTCGGACTGGGAGATATAGGCGTGGATGGTGTTGCTCATCACCACGGTCGGGAAGGCCGGCTTCACCGGCTCGGACACCAGCGCCTGGAGCGGGAAGCTCTCCAGCGGCATGCGCACCCCGGCCATCGCCATCACCACCGAGCTGTGCCCGGCGGCGGAGACGCCGATCTTCTTCGCGCCGATGAAGCCCTTGGAGGTCTCGACGCCCTGCACCGCGCCGTCCGGCCCGCGGCGGATGCCCGTGACCTCGCAGTTCTGGATGATGTCGACGCCGCGCGCATCGGCCGCGCGGGCAAAGCCCCAGGCCACCGCGTCGTGCCGCGCCGTGCCGCCGCGCCGCTGCAAGGCGCCGCCGATGATCGGATAGCGCATCGAGGAAATGTTCAGCGGCGGGCAGAATTCCTTGCACTGCTCGGCGGTGAGCCATTCATTATCCACGCCGTTCAGGTTGTTGGAATGGACATGGCGCTTGAAGCTGATCTCGTCGTGATGGTTATGCGCCAGCATCAGCACGCCGCGCGCCGAATACATCACGTTGTAATTGAGGTCGGCCGAGAGCCCTTCCCACAGCTTTACCGCGTGCTCGTAGAGCGCGGCGCTCTCGTCGAACAGGTAGTTGGAGCGCACGATGGTGGTGTTTCGCCCGGTATTGCCGCCGCCCAGCCAGCCGCGCTCGATCACCGCGACATTGGTGATGCCGTGTTCCTTGGCGAGATAATAGGCGCAGGCGAGGCCATGCCCGCCGGCGCCGACGATGATCACGTCATACGCGGCCTTGGGCTCGGGGGTGCGCCATTGCGGCTGCCAGCCCTTGTGCCCGCCAAGGGCGCGGCGAAACAGCTCGAAACCGGAGAATTTCTGCAAGGCGTGAACCTCCTCGCCACAGCGAATGCGCCGCGTGCGCCAGTGTCAGGCATGCTGGCGCGGCAGGCGGCGGGAGGCGAGCATTGTTTCGGCGCCGGCGTTGAACGAATGCGACATCACGCGGCGGGCCGTGTCGCATCCTCTCAGGCATGACGGGTGTCCTGCTGCCGTCAAAGAGCTGTTGCGCGGGCACGCCACCATGGGCTCTATGACGGGCGGCGGGGGACGATCGCCCGCCGGAAACGCGTGGAGAGTGACATGGCCGATCTCGTTATCATTGCCTATGAATCCGAAGAGAAGGCCGAAGCGGCCCGGCAGGAGCTGCTGAAGCTCCAGAAGGAATATCTGATCGAGCTCGGCGATGCCGTGATCGCGGTCCGCGAGGAAGACGGCTCGATCAAGCTGCATCAGATGGTCAACACGACGCTCGCCGGCGCCGCTTCGGGCGGGCTGTGGGGCGGTCTTGTCGGGCTCTTGTTCCTCAATCCGCTGCTGGGCATGGCGGTTGGCGCCGGCGCGGGCGCACTTGCCGGCAAGTTTACCGATGTCGGCATCAATGACGACTTCATCAAGGAAGCCAGCTCGGCGCTCGGCCCGAAGCAGGCGGCGCTGTGCGTGCTGATCCGCAAGGTCACCGCCGACAAGGTGGTCGCCGACATGGCGAAGTTCGGCGGCACGGTGCTGCAGACCAACCTGACCAACGAGCAGGAAGAGAAGCTGCGGGCGGCGCTGCGCGGCGCGTGAGTCATGCGGCCGTGCCGGGAGGGGCTTCCCGCCCGTCCCGGCACTTCACGAAATGCTTATCGCCGGTTGTCCACCTTTCCTTGCGGAAGCCATGTTCCGCCCCTACCTCCCGTGCGGTTTCACAACGGGAAGCACCATGTTCAACACCCAGAATTTCGATGCCAAGCGCCTGCTGGACCAGTTTCTCGGCGCCCCCGCCGCCGGCAATCTGCCGGCGCAGACCGGGGGGCAGCCGCAAGGCTCATCCGCGCCGGGCGGGCTCGACGGGTTGCTGGGCGGACTGACCGGCATGCTCGGCGGCGGCGCTCCGTCCGCCGGTCCGGCTCAGGGTGGCGGCGATCTGGTCGGCCGGGCCAAGGACTACCTGTCCAACAATGGCGGCTCGCTCGCCGGCGGCGCGGCGGCGGGGGCGCTGGTCTCGCTGGTGATGGGCAACAAGAAGCTGCGCAAGGTCGGCGGCAATGTCGCCGCGCTCGGCGGCCTCGCCCTTGTCGGCACGCTGGCCTACAAGGCCTATCAGAACTACCAGCAGGGGCAGGCCCCGGCCAACGCCGCCACCCCCGCGCCGACCGCGGCGCAGCTGCCCCCGCCGGAGTCGCCGTTCAGCCCGGTTCAGGCCGCGCGCACCCAGCTTCCGGTCACCCTGCTGCGCACCATGATCGCGGCTTCGCTCGCCGATGGGCATATCGACGACCATGAGCGTATTGCGATCTCCGCGAAGCTGAACGAGGGCGGCGCGCGGCTCGACGAGGCCGAGCAGTTCCTCACCGATGAACTTGCCAACCCGGCGAGCGTCGAGACCATCGCCCGCGACGTGTCGAGCGAGGAGGAGGCGGCCGAGGTCTATCTCTCCGCGCTGCTCGCCATCGACCCGGACAACAGCGCCGAGCGCGCCTTCCTCGCCCGGCTGGCCATGGCGCTCAAGCTCGATCCGAACCTGACGCCGCATCTGGAAGCGGCCGCGCGTGCCGCCCGGCAAGGCTGACGCTGCGGGGCCGGCGTGTCCCGTTCCGGCCGCGCGAGCACGAAGGTGGTTAAGCGTTAAGGTTAAGCGCTCCTTAAATAATCGCTGCGAGAGTGACGGCTCATCGACGGTCGCCGGGCGTGTCCCGGCCATCCAAGAGGGCAGGGCATGTCGCGTCGCGTTGCGTACTCCACCATTCCGGGTCTGGCGGTTCTGGCCGCCGGCTGGCTTGCCGTGGCGGCGCCGGCATGGGCGGCCGATCTCGGCGCCTCCGATCTCGACGCTGCCGACCTGCTCGCCAAGGCGCCGCAGATCGAGGACACCAGCGGCTGGTATCTGCGCGGCGATATCGGCTACGTGGTCAATGAACGGCCGGACTGGGGCTTCTTCGATTTCGATGCCGGCGCGCAGATCGCCGATGCCTGGCTGGTCGGCCTCGGCGCCGGCGTGCGCGCCAATGACTGGCTGCGCCTCGACATCACCGCCGACTACCGGACGAAGGCCGACTACACGGCGGGGGCCTTTTCGGCGGAATATGAGACGGCGACGCTGCTCGGCAATGTCTATGTCGACCTCGGCACCTGGCACGGGCTCACGCCCTATGTCGGCGCGGGTGCGGGCGCGGGCTATGTCTCGGTGTCGGATATCGCGTTTCTGGGTGCCGATATCGGCTCCGCCAGCGGTTGGGGCTTCGCCTGGGCGGTGATGGCGGGCGTGGCGGTCGAGTTGTCGCCGAACTGGCAGATGGATGTCGGCTATCGCTATCTCAGTCTCGACAGCGTGGACATCGGCGGCGCCGGCGTGCCTGACTTTGACCAGGGCGCCCACGAAATCCGCATCGGCGCGCGCTATCTGATCGACTGAGCGGAGCGCGGCCCCCCGCGCGCGAGCTCACTTTCCCAGCAGGTACCCAAGCTCCCGCCATTGCGGGCGGTGGGTCGCGGGAATCTATCCGGTGGCGGTCTCCCTTCCGGCTGGCGCCGAGCGGGAATCTTAGACCATTCGGATCGCACCGGCCCCGGCCGGCGGTACGGAATGCGCCGATGGCGCGGGCAGATTACTGGCGACGGCGACAGGCGGCCGCAACTTCACCTTGATGGTATCATTGTGCGATTTTTGCACGTGGGCGGCCTCTATTCCGGCTCGGCGTCACTGGAGACGAGGTAGTCGACGACATATCGGGCATTCGGCATGAGCATGGCCGGATCGTTGTGGATGATGCTCATGTCCATGCTGAGTCGCTCCAGCGCCAATATATGCGATCGTCTGATAGAGCGGCGCCCGGTTTCTAGATCTATATAGGCTCGGCGCCCCATTCCAAGGCGAGTTGCCATTTCGACTTGAGTTAATCTCCATTTATGCCGGAGTATTGATAGTTCGTCTGCTTTCATTGTCTCGTTCTTTTGGTGTTAATGTTGCACTTTACTGGTCACCTTCAATAGTTAAAAGAATAGTTCTAAGATATAAATTCTCTTCGATCAAATATGATATCCTATTAGATGATAATATGCATGCAGATATAAAACCAAATATCACTCCCGAAATAAACAAAACGACTAGTATGATTACTATTGTAGCCTCAAACATAGGAAAATCCATTGTTTAGTTTGTAACAAAATGATAAATAGTTCGATATACGCATGATAATTCGACGAAGAGTCCAACTCAAGCGTCGATATATTTGTGATTACCGTCAAAAATATCGTTAAAGTTGTAGGCGTCGGTCGGGTGCCTATGGGTGGCTGTGCGGTTCCCGCGGCCCGCGACGGGGGCGGCGGCCGTCGGGAGGTGCGCAGGGTGGCCTTGCGCCCGTGCGCGTCCGGGAGTATGACCCGCCTCGGGCTACCCCTCCCCACCGAGGGGCACCCATCTGGAAGGATGGCTATCATGACGATTACCGCACAGCCGGCGCACAAGCCGGCCAATCCCAATTTCTCGTCCGGCCCCTGCGCCAAGCGTCCCGGCTGGACGCTGGAAGGCCTGAGCGACGCGCCGCTCGGCCGCTCGCATCGTGCCAAGGTCGGCAAGACCAAGCTCAAGCTGGCGATCGACCTCACCCGCGAGGTTCTCGAAATCCCCGCCGACTACCGCATCGGCATCGTCCCCGCGTCCGACACCGGCGCGGTGGAGATGGCGCTGTGGTCGCTGCTCGGCGCGCGGCCGGTCGACCTGCTGGCGTGGGAAAGCTTCGGCGAGGGCTGGGTGACCGATGTGGTCAAGCAGCTCAAGCTCAAGGATGCCCGCACCCTCAAGGCCGGCTATGGCGAACTGCCGAACCTTGCCGAGGTGAATTTCGACCATGACGTCGTGTTCACCTGGAACGGCACCACCTCCGGCGTGCGCGTGCCGAACGGCGACTGGATCGCGGCGGACCGCACCGGCCTCACCATCTGCGACGCCACCTCGGCCGCCTTCGCGCAGGACCTCGATTGGGCCAAGCTCGATGTCGTGACCTTCTCCTGGCAGAAGGTGCTGGGCGGCGAGGCCGCGCACGGCATGCTGATCCTCTCGCCCCGCGCCGTGGAGCGGCTGGAGAGCTACGTCCCGGCCTGGCCGATGCCGAAGATCTTCCGCATGACCAAGGGCGGCAAGCTGATCGAGGGCCTCTTCGAGGGCGAAACCATCAACACCCCGTCCATGCTCTGCGTCGAGGACTATATCGACGCGCTGCAGTGGTCGAAGAGCCTCGGCGGCCTCAAGGGCCTGCGCGCCCGCTCGGACGCCAATTTCAAGGTGCTGGCCGACTTCGTGGCCAAGAACGACTGGATCGACTTCCTCGCGAAGGACCCGGCCACCCGTTCCAACACCTCGGTCTGCCTCGTGGTCGCCGACCCGGAAGTGAAGGCGCTCGCGCCCGACGCACAGGCCGCCTTCGCCAAGGCGATCGCCGGCACGCTGGAAAAGGCCGGTGTCGCCTATGATATCGGCGCCTATCGCGACGCGCCCGCCGGCCTGCGCATCTGGGCCGGCGCCACCGTCGAGGCGTCCGATCTCGAAGCGCTGCTGCCGTGGCTCACCTTCGCCTATGACAGCGCCAAGGCCGGTCTGAAGCAGGCGGCCTGACGTCCTTTTCGTCCCGCTCCCCCGCCGCTGACGCGAGGGGACGGCGAAGGGACGCTGCGCACGCCCCGCCTGCGGACGGCCTCCTCCCGGCCGTTCCGCCGGCGGCGCTACCGGCGCACCGCCCGACGAACGCTTCGTCGTCCCCTCCCGCCAGCAGCGGGATAGAAACCCCTATTCTCGAACAGGATGAAGCCGATGGCTCCCCGCGTTCTGATTTCCGACGCCCTTTCCCCCGCCGCCGTGCAGATCTTCAAGGATCGCGGCATCGAGGTGGATTTCCAGCCGAACCTCGGCAAGGACAAGGACAAGCTGGCCGAGATCATCGGCGATTATGACGGCCTCGCCATCCGCTCGGCGAGCAAGGTCACCCCGAAGATCCTCGCCAACGCCACCCGCCTCAAGGTGGTCGGCCGCGCCGGCATCGGCGTCGACAATGTCGACATCCCGGCCGCCACCGCCAAGGGCGTGATCGTGATGAACACGCCGTTCGGCAACTCCATCACCACCGCCGAGCACGCCATCGCGATGATGTTCGCGCTGGCCCGCGAGATTCCTGCCGCCGATGCCTCGACCCAGGCCGGCAAGTGGGAGAAGAACCGCTTCATGGGCGTCGAGCTCACCGCCAAGACGCTCGGCGTCATCGGCTGCGGCAATATCGGCTCGATCGTTGCCGACCGCGCGATCGGCCTCAAGATGAAGGTCGTCGCCTTCGACCCGTTCCTCTCGCCGGAGCGCGCCGTTGCCATCGGCGTGGAGAAGGTCGAGCTGGACGAGCTGCTGGCCCGCGCGGACGTCATCACCCTGCACACGCCGCTGACCGACAAGACCCGCAACGTGCTTTCCGCCGAGGCCATCGCCAAGACCAAGAAGGGCGTGCGCATCGTCAATTGCGCGCGCGGCGGTCTGGTCGACGAGGCGGCGCTGGCGGAAGCCATCAAGAGCGGCCATGTCGCGGGCGCGGCCTTCGACGTGTTCGTCACCGAGCCGGCGACCGAGAATCCGCTGTTCGGCCTGCCGGGCGTGATTTGCACCCCGCATCTGGGCGCCTCCACCTCGGAAGCGCAGGAAAACGTCGCGCTTCAGGTCGCCGAGCAGATGAGCGACTATCTGCTGCGCGGGGCGATCTCCAACGCGGTGAACTTCCCCTCGATCACCGCCGAGGAAGCCCCCAAGCTCAAGCCCTTCATCGAGCTCGCGGAAAAGCTGGGTTCCTTCGCCGGCCAGCTCACCGACACCGACATCAAGACCGTGCGCATCGCCTATGAGGGCGCGGTGTCCGAGCTGAAGATCCGCGCGCTGACCTCGGCGGCGGTGGCCGGGCTGCTGCGTCCGGCGCTGGCCGACATCAACGTCGTCTCGGCGCCCTCCATCGCCAAGGAGCGCGGCATCGTGGTCGAGGAGGTCACCCGCGAGGTGGCCGGCGATTATGAGAGCCTCGTCACCCTGACCGTTGTCACCGAGAAGATGGAGCGCTCGCTCTCCGGCACGGTGTTCGCCGACGGGCGCCCGCGCATCGTCGACATCAAGGGCATCAAGGTCGACGCCGAGTTCGCGCCCTCGATGATCTACGTCACCAATGAGGACAAGCCGGGCTTCGTCGGCCGCTTCGCCAGCCTGCTCGGCGATGCCGGTGTCAACATCGCGACCTTCGCGCTCGGCCGCGACCATCAGGGCGGCGACGCCATCGCGCTGGTCGAGGTCGACGGCGCGGTGCCGGCCGAGGTGCTGGCCAAGGTGCAGCAGCTCCCCGCCGTGAAGCAGGCCAAGCCGCTGGCGTTCTGAGCCTCGTCGGCCTGCCGGAATGAAAACGGCCGGGGCATGCCCCGGCCGTTTTGCGTTTGAACGTGCCGTTCCCTCTTACGGGAACGCCGCGCGGTGCAGCTTGGCAGCGGCCTTGGACAGTTCGACGATGCGGTCCCAGTCGCCGGTGTTGACCGCGTCATTGGGGCAAACCCAGGAGCCGCCGACCGCGAGGATGTTGGTCTGCGACAGGTACTTGCCGACATTGTCCGGCCCGATGCCGCCGGTCGGGCAGAAGCGCAAGTCCGGCAGCGGGCCGGCTAGCGACTTGATGAGGTTCGCCCCGCCGACCGCCTCGGCCGGGAACAGTTTGAGCACCGAGAAGCCCATGGCGTGCAGCGTCATCGCCTCGGTGGCGGTGGCGCAGCCCGGCAGCACCGGCACCGGCGCCTCGGCGAAGGCTTCCGCCAGCGCCGGCGGGCAGCCGGGCGAGACCAGGAAGCGTGCACCGGCGGCGATTGACTTCTCGATCAGCTCCGGCCGGGTCACGGTGCCGGCGCCGACCACGGCGTCGGGCACTTCGGCGGCAATGGCGGCCATGGCCTCCAGTGCGACCGGGGTGCGCAGCGTCACCTCGATCAGCGGCAGGCCGCCCTCGACCAGCGCACGGGCAAGCTTGATGCCTGCCGCCACGCTCTGAATGGTGACGACCGGCACCACCGGCGCGCGGGCGAGAAGCAGGCTGGGATCAGGCAGCGACATGGACGGACTCCGGTAGGGGATACGGCGCCATCAAAAACGCGCCGGCCCCGTCTGTCGAGAGCGGGAGGGGGATTTATCCCGCGACTGCGAGATAATGTTTCATCCGAACGGGAAGGGCTCTAGCCTGTAACATCTGTCGCGTGCGTCGCCGCTTTTCCCGAGTCTGTACCATGTTCGATTACGACCAGCCCTATCCCCGCGATCTCATCGGCTATGGCCGCAACCCGCCGGACCCGAAATGGCCGGGCGGCGCGCGGATCGCGGTGCAGTTCGTGCTGAATTACGAGGAGGGCGGGGAGAACTGCATTCTTCATGGCGACGCCGCCTCGGAGGCCTTCCTCTCCGAGATCATCGGCGCCCAGCCTTGGCCGGGCCAGCGCCACATGAACATGGAGTCGATCTACGAATACGGCTCGCGCGCCGGCTTCTGGCGGCTGTGGCGCCTGTTCCAGCGGCGCGGCCTGCCGCTCACGGTCTATGGCGTCGCCACCGCGCTCGCCCGCAACCCGGACGTGGTTGCCGCCATGAAGGAGGCCGACTGGGAGATCGCCAGCCACGGCTATAAATGGATCGACTACCGCAACCATTCCTATGAGGCGGAGAAGGCCGATTTCGACGCCGCGATCGCCCTGCACACCGATGTCGTCGGCGAGCGGCCGCTCGGCTGGTACACCGGACGCACCTCCGAGCAGTCGCGCCGCATCACCATGGAGGAGGGCGGCTTCCTCTATGATTCGGACACCTATGCCGACGATCTGCCCTATTGGGTGAAGGGGCCGCACGGCCCACATCTCACCATTCCCTACACGCTCGATTCCAACGACATGCGCTTTGCCGCCGCGCAGGGCTTCAATTCCGGCGACCAGTTCTTCGCCTATCTGCGCGACAGTTTCGACGCGCTCTATGCCGAGGGGGCGGAGGCGCCGAAGATGCTGACCATCGGCCTGCATTGCCGCCTCGTCGGCCGGCCGGGGCGCATTGTCGGGCTGGAGCGCTTCATCGATCATATCGCATCCCATGACCGCGTATGGGTGCCGCGGCGCATCGACATCGCCCGGCACTGGCACGCCCACCACAAGCCGCCGGCGTGAGCGTCGGGCGCAGAGGGGAGGACGACCATGATCCGCAGGCATCACCGGCCTTTCGCCCTGCCGCTGGCGGCCGGGCTCGCAGTTCTCGCAACGGCCTTCCCTGCGCTGGCGGCGACCGATCCGGCCCCGGCGCCGGCCTCCGGCTCCATCGTCATCCCCCTGCCCGAAGGGGTGACGGCGCAGGAGATCCGGGCGCGCTACGCCTGCGACGATCAGTCGGCGGTGGAGGTCGTCTACATCAATGCCGGCCCGGTCGCGCTCGCCACGCTCACACGCAAGGGCGAATTCGTCGTGCTCGCCAATGTGTTGTCCGGCTCCGGCGCGCGCTATGCCGGCGGGCGCTATGTCTGGTGGAGCACGGGCCGCGCGGCCAGCCTCTACGACCTCACGCGCGGCGAGGATGCCGCGCCGGTCGCCACCTGCAAGGAGGGGTGAGGCCGGGGCGGCTCAGTCGTCCTGAGGCGTCCGCGTGATGATGTTGGGCAGGTGGCCCTGCAGCACATAGATCAGCAGCGCGGTGGACCAGCCGAACATCATGATGCCGCTGGCCGAGGCGAGCGGGCCGAGCAGGCGGGTGCGGGTGCCCTGGAGAACGTCGCCATAGCCGAGCGTCGTGTAGTTGACGAAGGCCGAGTAGAAGGCGTCCGCCGGATCGCCGACCAGTTCCAGCCACGTATAGACCAGCGCCCATAGCCCGACCTCCAGCAGATGGGCGGTGAGCAGGACGTAGTTCGTGACCAGCAGCGCGATCACCAGCCGGATTCGCGGCCGGTTCGAGAACCAGTTGCCGTAAGGGTGGATCAGCGCCACGAGCAGCATGGTGGCGGCGAGATGAATGAGCATGGTCACGACATTGACCACAAGGCCGATCGTGAGCTGTTCGTTGATCATCCTGTCCTCCCGGTGCGAATCAATGGAGCCCGCGATGAGCGATACCGTGCATATCCGACCTCTCGCGCCGGCTGAAATACCGCTCGCGGTGGAATGGGCGGCGGCGGAGGGCTGGAATCCGGGCCTCGCCGATGCCGCGTGCTTTGCCACCGTCGATCGGCAGGGCTTCTGGGGCGCGGAGCGCGACGGCATACCCGCCGCCGTGATCTCGGTTGTGAACTACGATGCGCGGTTTGCCTTTCTCGGCTTCTACATCGTCCGGCCGGAACTGCGCGGCCACGGCATCGGCTTCAAGCTGTGGCAGGCCGGGCTGGCCCATGCCGGGCCGCGCACGGTCGGGCTCGACGGTGTGGTGGCGCAACAGGCGAATTACGCACGGCAGGGATTTGAATTCGCCTATCGCAATGTCCGCTTTTCCGGGCGGATAAGCGGCGGCGAGGAGGGCGCCTGTGTCGACCTCGCCACCGTGCCGTTCGCCCAGGTCGAGGCGAGCGACGCCCGTGTCTTCCCGGCGGCGCGCCGCGCCTTCCTGCAAAGCTGGATCGGCACGAAGGGCCATGTCGGCCGGGCGCTGCTGCGCGATGGCGAACTCGCCGGCTGGGGCATGGTGCGCCCGGCGCGCGAGGGCTGGAAGATCGCCCCTCTGGTGGCTCGCGACGAGGCGGCGGCGCAGGAGGTGTTCTCCGCCCTGTGCGCGCAGGTCGGCGACGGCCCGGTCAGCCTCGACATCTGCGAGCCGAATCCGCGCGGGCAAGCGCTGGCGCGCCGTGCCGGGCTCGCCCCGGTGTTCGAGACCGCACGCATGTATCGCGGGCCGGCGCCGGTGCTGGCGCTGGACGAGATTTACGGCGTCACGAGCTTCGAGCTGGGCTGATCTTTTCGGGCGCGGCCTTCTTCCTGCCGAAGAAGGTCGCGGTGGCGACCCCGCACAGCACCAGCGCATAGCCGGCGGCGTGGTAGAGATGCGGCGTCTCGCCGAGGAACAGGATGGCGAGCACCGAGCCGAACAGCGGCATCAGGTGGAAGAACGGCGCCGCCCGGTTCGGCCCGATCAGATCGACGCCGCGATTGAAGAACAGATAGGCCAGCACCGAGGCGAACACCGCGACATAGGCCATGGAGGCCAGCGTCAGCAGGTTGAAGGTCAGCGGCGGGCCCGAGACGCGTTCCCAGATGAAGGCGGGAGTGAGCAGCACCGCGCCCCAGCCGATGGAGAAGGCGAGGAAGCCGAGGCGGCTCAGCGGCGGGCGCCGCCCCAGCAGCGCGGAATAGAGGCCGTAGAGCACCATGGCGCTGAACAGAGCGATGTCGCCGATATTGAAGCCGATCGTGGTCAGCACCGCGAGATCGCCCCGGCAGATGATGATGACCACGCCGATCAGCGAGAGGGTAATGCCGATCGCCTGCCCGGCGGAGAGCCGGTCGCCCAGCAGCAGGAAGGCCCAGAGCGCGATCAGCAGCGGGCCGGTGGACTGCATCAGCAGCCCGTTCAGCGCCGGCGTGAACTGCAGGCCCCAGTAGAAGATGGTGTTGTAGGCCGAGATGCCGGTGAAGGCGATCAGCGTCAGCAGGCCGAAATGACGGCGGATCAGCGGCCAGTCCTGGCGCAGCGCCTTGTAGGCGAAGGGCAGCAGGATGAGGAAGGCCAGCACCCAGCGGAACCAGGCCAGCGCCACCGGCGGCACCTGACCGGCGACATGTCGTCCCAGCACGATGTTGCCGGCCCAGAACAGCGGCACCAGCGTGAGCAGCACATAGGGCGCATCGAGCAGGCGGCGAAACATGGCGGGCGACCGTGACGCGAGGGCGATTGAGCGGGGTCCAAGGGTCTAGAGCATTTCCCGATGGGAGGGAATCTTAGGATCGAGGTGGAAGGGCTGCCGCCATTTCGTCGCGCGCGCGGGCAGGGCGGGGAGCCCGCGCCGCCCAGATGTTGCGCCACATGTTCTTGCCACCCCGGAGCCGATCCCTTAATAGGTGGCAACCCCGGTCGGAATGCTTCGCCGGGGTTTTGTCTGTGCGGACCACGGCCCGGCCGTGCCGTCCGCCGCAATCAGGAGCTTGGCACGTGGCGAACGTGGTCGTCGTCGGTTCCCAGTGGGGCGACGAGGGTAAGGGCAAGATCGTCGATTGGCTCAGCGAGCAGGCGGATGTCGTGGTCCGCTTCCAGGGCGGGCACAATGCCGGCCATACGCTGGTCGTCGGTAACACCACCTACAAGCTGTCGCTGCTGCCGTCCGGTCTGGTGCGCGGCGCGCGGCTGTCGGTGATCGGCAATGGCGTGGTGCTTGACCCGTGGGCGCTGGTCGACGAGATCGGCCGCATCCGGGGGCAGGGCGTCGAGGTCTCGCCGGAGCGCCTGCGCGTGGCCGAGAACGTCACGCTGATCCTGCCGCTGCACCGCGAGCTCGACGCCATACGCGAGAACGCCGCCGCCTCCGGCACCAAGATCGGCACCACCAAGCGCGGCATCGGCCCGGCTTATGAGGACAAGGTGGGCCGCCGCGCGATCCGCCTGATGGACCTCGCCTATCCCGACACGCTGGACGCCAAGATCGAGCGCCTGCTCGCCCATCACAATCCGCTGCGCCGCGGCCTCGGCATCGAGGAAGTCGATGCGCAGGGCCTGCGCGAGGCGCTGCTGGCGATCGCCCCGCAGGTGCTGCCCTTCATGGACCGCACCTGGGCGCTGCTCGACGATGAGCGCCGCCACGGCTCGAAGATCCTGTTCGAGGGTGCGCAGGGCGCGCTGCTCGACGTCGACCACGGCACCTACCCGTTCGTGACGTCCTCCAACACGGTGGCGGCGCAGGCGGCGACCGGCTCCGGCCTCGGGCCGGGCGCGGTGGGCTATGTGCTCGGCATCACCAAGGCCTACACCACCCGCGTCGGCGAGGGTCCGTTCCCCAGCGAGCTCGACGACGAGATCGGCCGCCGCATCGGCGAGCGCGGCCATGAATTCGGCACGGTGACCGGCCGTCCGCG
The DNA here is from genome assembly GCF_047501495.1 of Ancylobacter sp. G4_0304. Classification (NCBI taxonomy): domain Bacteria; kingdom Pseudomonadati; phylum Pseudomonadota; class Alphaproteobacteria; order Hyphomicrobiales; family Xanthobacteraceae; genus Ancylobacter; species Ancylobacter sp. G4_0304. Next base: position 82,443 of record NZ_JAZDRM010000004.1, read on the forward strand.
CCGCTGCGGCTGGTTCGACGCCGTGCTGGTGCGCCAGACGGTGCGCACCTCGGGCATCAACGGCATCGCGCTGACCAAGCTCGACGTGCTCGACGGCTTCACCGAGCTGAAGGTCTGCACCAAGTACCGGCTCGGCGACCGGGAGCTGGATTATTTTCCGGCCGGCCAGGATGCGCAGGCCCATGTCGAGCCGATCTATGAGACCATCGCGGGATGGACCGAATCAACGGCGGGCGCGCGCTCCTGGGCGGGCCTGCCGGCCGAGGCGGTGAAATATGTGCGCCGGATCGAGGAACTTATCGGCTGCCCGGTCGCTCTGCTGTCCACGAGCCCGGAACGGGATGATACGATTCTCGTCCAGAATCCCTTCGAATCATGAGCGCTGCCGCCTTCCGGCTCCAGTGCGTGACCGCATAGCGTAATGGCTGATTATTATCCGCTCCTCGCGCGCGCCATTGGCGGGCTCCCGAACAAGGGTCGGGACGCTCGCAATGTCGTGTTTGAACGCGCGCGCAAGGCCCTGCTGAATCAGTTGCGCAATGCCGACCCGCCGCTGCGCGAGGAAGACATCGCGCGCGAGCGATCCTCGCTGGAGGACGCGATCCGCCGGCTGGAGCTGGATTATGCCGAGCCGCCGGCGCCCCAGGCCGCGGCACCGGAGCCCGCGGCACCGGAGCCCGCGGTACCGGAACCCGAGGCGTTTGAACCCTCGGTCGACGCGCCGCCGCCGGCTCCCGAACCCGCCCCTGTTGCGCCGTCCGCGCCGGCTTTTGACGAGCCGACGCCCGCCGTAGAGGCGGCGCCCGAGCCGGATCTGCCTGCGGACGCGCCGGCTCCCGCCGGGGTCGAGGCCCCCGTTCCGGCCGTCGAGGCCCCGCACCGGCCGGCGGATGGCCGTTTCGGTGCGGCGCGCTACGAGGCCGCCCAGCCGCGCGAGGTCGGCGCCTTCGGCCTCGGGCCGTCCGCCGCCTCGGCGCCGCCCCGCGCCGAGCCCGATGAACTCGAAGGCTATGAGGACCTGGTGGAGGCGGCGGCGCAACGCCGCGCCGCCAGTGGCTGGCCGGACGAGCCGGCGACCCATGGTGCCTCCCACGGCGCGGATTTCGCCGCGCTGCGGCCCGGCGAGACCGACGCAGCACACGGGCCGGCCGAGCGCGGCGGCGAGATCGACGGCCGTCATCCCGACCGTTTCGAGGACGAGACGCCCCGGCGCGGGCGCGGCCTGCTGATTGCGCTGGTGGTTCTTGTGGTGCTGGCCGCGCTCGGCGTGGTCGGCTACCTCAAGAGCGATGTCATCGTCGCGATGGTCAATGGCGGCTCCGCCCCGGTGCTGCGCGGCGAGCAGGCGCCGGCCACCGGCGCGCCGGCGACGCCGGAAGTCGCGAAATCCACCGACCGCATCGCGCAGGCGCCGACCGCCAACGGCCAGCGTGTCGCCCCCGCCCAGCCCGGCGCCCAGACGCTTGGCGTCGCCGAGCGCGCGGTGCTGTTCGAGGAGAGCGCGGGCGGCGGCGACCAGGGCCTCCAGCAATTCGTCGGCTCCGTGGTCTGGAGCACCGATACGTTCAGCCCCGGTGACGGCATGGCGCCGGATATCGGCATCAAGGCCGAGATCACCATTCCCGATCGCGGCATCAAGGCGACGCTGCGGCTGCGCCGCAACCAGGATGCCAGCATCCCGGCCTCGCACATCGTCGAGATCCAGTACGAGCTGCCGCCGAATTTCGACCTCGGCAATGTCGCCAATGTACCGGGCATCCGCGCCAAGGCGTCCGAGGGCGCGCAGGGCGCGCCGTTGACCGGCCTCGCGGTGCGGGTGGCGCCCGGCTACTTCCTGATCGGCCTTTCCGCGATCGATATCGAGCGCCAGCGCAATCTCGGCCTGCTGATCACGCGCAACTGGATCGACCTGCCGATGGTGTTCGACAATGGCCGCCGCGCCATTCTGGTGCTGGAAAAGGGCGTGCCGGGCGATCAGGCCTTCCGCCAGACCTTCAGCGCCTGGGGCCTGCCACTGCCGCCGCAGGAAGCTCCGCAGGGCGCGCCCGCGCAATAGCGCTGGGCGCCCGCATCGGTCTAAAGCCGCCCGCATCGGCCTAAAGCCGCCCGCATCGGTCTAAAGAGCCTCGTATCGTAGGGCATCGCGCGCGCCGCCGGCGGGCGCGAGCGGCGTCGCGTGTCTTCCGGATTCACACGGCAGGTTCCGCCGCGGACCGCCTGGGCTATGCGTTACGTGCATGCTTGGTTTCTGGCATTAGGTATACCAGATACGCGAGCCTCGGGTGTACGTTGCACCGCAGCACAGCCCCGAGACCGGAGAACGCCGCATGTTCGCGCAGGTCATGCCCCTATTGTCGTTGCTCATCCTCTGCCACGCATGGATGACCATCGAGGTCGCGCATCTGCTTGAGGTGGATGGCGAGCACGCCCTCGCGCCGGAATGCTATCCGGTGTGAGACGGCCCGCCTCCCGGCCCTCGCACTGCGACCCGTCCATTCCCGCATGAAAAAACCCCGCGCCGTGACAGCGCGGGGTTTCTCGATCGTGCGTCGGTGACGACGAAGGCTCAGGCGGCGGCGCGCTTGTTGAGCACTTCCACCAGCGTCTTGCCGAGGCGCGCGGGGGACGGGGACACGACGATACCCGCCGCTTCCATCGCCGCGATCTTGTCTTCCGCGCCGCCCTTGCCGCCGGAAATGATGGCGCCGGCATGGCCCATGCGGCGGCCGGGAGGGGCGGTGCGGCCGGCGATGAAGCCCACCATCGGCTTCTTGCGCCCGCGCTTGGCCTCGTCCTTCAGGAACTGGGCGGCGTCCTCTTCCGCCGAGCCGCCGATCTCGCCGATCATCACGATCGACTCGGTGGCGTCGTCGGCCAGGAACATCTCCAGCACGTCGATGAACTCGGTGCCCTTGACCGGATCGCCGCCGATGCCGACCGCGGTGGTCTGGCCGAGGCCTTCCTGCGAGGTCTGGAACACGGCTTCATAGGTCAGGGTGCCGGAGCGCGAGACCACGCCGACCGAGCCCTTCTTGAAGATGTTGGCCGGCATGATGCCGATCTTCGATTCGCCGGCGGTCACGATGCCGGGGCAGTTCGGGCCGACGAGGCGCGACTTCGAGCCGTCCAGCGCGCGGCGCACCTTCACCATGTCGAGCACCGGAATGCCCTCGGTGATGCAGACGATGAGCGGGATTTCCGCCGCGATCGCCTCGCAGATGGCATCGGCCGCGCCCGGAGGCGGCACGTAGATCACCGAGGCGTCGGCGCCGGTCTTCTCCTTGGCCTCGGCCACGGTGTCGAACACCGGCAGGCCAAGATGGGTGGAGCCGCCCTTGCCGGGCGAGGTGCCGCCGACGACCTTGGAGCCGTAGGCGATGGCCTGCTCGGAATGGAACGTGCCATTCTTTCCGGTGAACCCCTGGGTGATGATCTTGGTGTCTTTGGTGATGAGAACGGACATCAGGCAGCTCCCTGCACGGCCTTGACGATCTTCTGGGCGGCGTCGTCGAGATCATCCGCCGGGATGACATTCAGGCCGCTGTCGCGGATGATCTGTTTGCCTTCCTCGACATTTGTTCCCTCAAGGCGCACCACCAGCGGCACTTTGAGCCCGACCGCCTTCACCGCGGCGATGACGCCGCGCGCGATGACGTCGCACTTCATGATGCCGCCGAAGATGTTGACGAGGATGCCCTTCACGTTCGGATCGGAGGTGATGATCTTGAACGCGGCCGTGACCTTCTCTTCGGTGGCGCCGCCGCCGACGTCGAGGAAGTTGGCCGGGCTTTCGCCATAGAGCTTGATGATGTCGAGCGTGGCCATGGCCAGGCCCGCGCCGTTGACCATGCAGCCGATCGTGCCGTCGAGCGCGATATAGGCGAGGTCGTACTTGGAGGCCTCGATTTCCTTGGCGTCCTCCTCGGTCTCGTCGCGCAGCGCCATCACGTCGGCGTGGCGGTAGAGCGAGTTGGAATCGAAGGAGATCTTGGCGTCGAGGCACTTGAGTTCGCCGCCCTTGGTCACGACCAGCGGGTTGATCTCAAGCATCGCCATGTCCTTGGCGACGAAGGCCTTGTAGAGCTTCTCGACCAGCGCGCCCGCCTGCTTGGCGAGGTCGCCGGAGAGGTTCAGCGCCTGCGCGACGGTGCGGCCATGGTGCGGCATGATGCCGGTGGCCGGGTCGACCGAGAAGGTGTGGATCTTCTCGGGGGTCGAATGCGCGACCTCCTCGATGTCCATGCCGCCTTCGGTGGAGACCACGAACGCCACGCGCGAGGTCTCGCGGTCGACGAGGGCGGAGAGGTAGAACTCCTTGTCGATGTCGGAGCCTTCCTCGATATAGACCCGGTTGACCTGCTTGCCGGCCGGGCCGGTCTGGATCGTCACCAGGGTCTTGCCGAGAATCTGCTTGGCGTTCGCGGCAGCGTCGGCGGCGGACTTGACGACGCGCACGCCGCCCTTCTCGCCGGCATCGGCTTCCTTGAACTTGCCCTTGCCACGCCCACCGGCATGGATCTGGCTCTTCACCACCCATACCGGGCCGGCGACCTTCGCGGCCGCGGCGTCAGCCTCGGCGGCATCCAGAATCGCGACGCCGTTCGGCACCGGGACCCCGAATTCGCGGAGCACTCCCTTGGCCTGATATTCATGGATATTCATTAATCCCGCTCCTCCACAACCGGACGGCCGGAAGCAGACATGCGGCGAGCCGCACGCCGTTCCGTCGATTGGCGTATCCTATTCCCCTATAGGCGTAACAGTGCCGAGACGCTACTGCACAAAAGTGTTGCTCAGCGTCCCGATGCCGTCGATCACGATGTCGACCGAATTGGACGGGTCCTTCATCGTGCCGACGCCGATCGAGGTGCCGCAACAGATCACGTCGCCGGGGTTCAGCGTCATGTCGTGCGAGATGCGGCTGACCAGCTGGCGCGCCGAAAACACCATGTCGCTGATCGGGTAGCGCTGGCGCTCCGCGCCGTTCAGCACGGTGCGCACGACCAGGCTGGCCGGATCGAGGCCGGTGACGATCGCCGGGCCGAACGGGCCGAAGCTGTCGAAGCTCTTGGCGCGCACCCACTGGGCGAAGGTGGCGTCCTTGTTGATGATGTCGGCGGCGGTGATGTCGTTGACGCAGGTATAGCCGAAGATGAAGCCGTCGGCCTCGTCCTCGGAAACCGCTGTCGCCGTCTTGCCGATGACGATGCCGAGTTCGCCCTCATAGACGACCTTGCCGTCATAGGAGGCGGGCCGCGGCACGGTGGCGCCCGGCGTGGTGATGCAGGACGGCGCCTTCAGCAGATAGAGCGGATCGGCGGGAACCGGCGAATTCAGCTTGGCCGCCAGCGCGTGGAAATTGTTCCACAGCGCGATCATCTTGCTGGGCTGACAGGGAGCCAGCAGCGCGACGTCGGCGAGCGCGACGCGCTCCCCGGTCGGCTGGTTGGCGCCGAACATGTTGCCGCTGTGAACCGTGATGGTGTCGCCCTCAAGCGTGCCGAAGCCGGCCGCGCCCGAATGCTCGTAACGAACCCAATGTGCCATTGTGATGCTTGATCTCGAAACGCTGTGGCTTGGAGCGCGCTCCGCGAAGGTTGCAAGGCCTCCGCGACCGGAACAGGCTCCAAGCTATTGAAGCGAAAGCGCCTTCCTGTCGATCAGGCGATGCCGCCCGATCGGAAGGGGCTTCAGTTATAGCAGCCGGCGATCTGGGCGCGCTGGCGAACCAGGGCCAGAACGGTGTCGAGGGTCGGGGTCGGGATGCCGGCGAGGCGCCCCATTTCCTGAACCACGGTCACCAGCGGATCGATCTCCATCGGGCGCGAACGCTCGAGGTCCTGCAGCATCGAGGTCTTGTGCGCCCCGACCGCGCCGGCGCCGTCGATGCGGCGCTCAACGCCCACGCGGAAGTTCACGCCGGACTGGACGGCGATTTCCTGGGCTTCGAGCATCATCGCCTTAGCCACGGCGCGGGTGCCGGGGTCGGAGGCGATGGTGTCGAGCGTGGCATGGGTCAGCGCGCTGATCGGGTTGAAGCAGAGGTTGCCCCACAGCTTCAGCCACAGCTCGTCGCGGATGTTCGGCATCACCGGCGCGCGCATGCCGCCGGCGGCGAACGCCTCGGACAGCTTGGTGACGCGCTCGGTGATCTCGCCCGAGGGCTCACCGAGCGGGAACTTGTCGCCATAGACATGCTGGATGACGCCCGGCGCGATCACTTCGGTCGCGGGATAGACGATGCAGCCGATGGCGCGCTCGGGGCGCAGGCCGTGCCACTGCTTGCCGCCCGGATCGACGCTTTCCAGCGTCTTATTCTCAAGATGATCGCCGTGCTTGTAGTAGTACCAGTACGGCACGCCATTCACCGCGGTGACGACGGCGGTGTCATTGCCCAGAAGCGGCTGCATGGCGTCGACCACGCCCGGCACCGAATGGGCCTTCAGCGCGACGATGACATAATCCTGCGGGCCGAGATCGGCCGGATTGTCCGAGCAGGGAATGTGCTCGACGCGCTCTTCGCCGTCGATGAGAAGCTTGAGGCCGTTGGCCTTCATGGCTTCGAGATGCGCGCCGCGAGCGACCAGGCTCACATCGACGCCAGCCCGCTTGAGCTGAACGCCGACATAACCGCCGATGGCGCCGGCACCATAGATGCAGACCTTCATTTGGCTCCCTCCTGTGTTCCGGGGCCGGCTGTGACGTGCCCCGGACTCTTGTTTGGTATTTTGTATGCCATGAAAGGGGAGAATGATCCCTCAGTCAAGAGCAATCGTGCAGCCGTGATAATACGTCGCGCATGTGGGGCCGGCTTCGCGGGCGGAGCGGAGCGTGTTTGCGACGCATAATGAAGTTATGTCGACATATGGCATGTTGTCCACGGTGTATGGCGAAGAACAATTGTCTCGCCACGCGCACAAAAAACTGCCCCGGCAGTGGGTTTCACTACCGGGGCAGCATTGCTTACTATTATTCGAAGCCGGCTCCGTCAGGCCGCTAGGGCACTCACGGAAAAACTGAATTCATTATTCAGTGGGGCTCACGCGTCGGGGGCGACGGTGTGGTTGGCGAGGATCTCCAGCGCCTTGACGAGCGCCGAGTGATCCCAGGCCGAGCCGCCATTGGCCGCGCAGGCCGAGAACAGCTGCTGCGCCAGCGCGGTCGAGGGCAGCGACATCTGCATCTGCCGCGCGCCGTTCAGCGCCAGGTTCAGGTCCTTCTGGTGCAGCTCGATGCGGAAGCCCGGGTTGAAGGTGCGCTTGATCATGCGCTCGCCATGCACTTCCAGGATGCGCGAATTGGCGAAGCCGCCCATCAGCGCCTGACGCACCTTGGCCGGGTCCGCGCCCGCCTTGGAGGCGAACAGCAGCGCCTCGCCCACCGCGAGGATGTTCAGCGCCACGATGATCTGGTTCGCGACCTTGGTGGTCTGGCCGTCGCCATTGCCGCCGACCAGCGTGATGTTCTTGCCCATCTTCTCGAACAGCGGCTTCACCGTCTCGAACGCCGTCTCGGGGCCGCCCACCATGATGGTGAGCGAGGCCGCCTTGGCGCCGACCTCGCCGCCCGACACCGGGGCGTCGAGATAGTCGCAGCCGAGATCGTTGATCTTCTTGGCGAACTCCTTGGTCTCCACCGGCGCGATCGACGACATGTCGACCACGATCTTGCCGGCCGACAGGCCCGCCGCGATGCCGTTCTCGCCGAACAGCGCGGCCGCGACATGCGGGGTATCCGGCACCATGGTGATGATGATGTCGGCGTTCTTCGCGACCTCGGTGCCGCTGGCGCAGGCGACGCCGCCCTTGCCGGTCAGCTCGGCCGATACCGGCTTCACGTCATACAGATACAGCTCGTGACCCGCGTCGATCAGGTGCCCCGCCATCGGCGCGCCCATGATCCCAAGACCCACAAATCCAACCTTAGCCATTGTCTTTTCCTCGTTTTCCCAGACGTTGTTTTCTTGGAAGCGGCCGATTCAGGCCGCGCCGGTGAGCGTCTTCAGCCAGCCGAGGCCGGCCGCGGTGTCGCCCTTCGGCTTGTACTCGCACCCGACCCAGCCGGCGTAGCCGATGGCGTCGAGATGGCGGAACAGGAAGGCGTAATTGATCTCGCCGGTGCCGGGCTCAAAGCGGCCGGGATTGTCGGCGAGCTGGATATGCGCGATCTGGGCGAGGTTCGCCTCGATGGTGCGGGCGAGATCGCCCTCCATGATCTGCATGTGATAGATGTCGTACTGGATGAACAGGTTGTCCGAGCCGACCTCTTCGATGATCGCCTTGGCCTGCTTGGTGTAGTTCAGGAAGAAGCCGGGAATGTCGCGGGTGTTGATCGGCTCGATCAGCAGCTTGAGACCGGCTTCCTTGATCTTCGGCGCGGCGTATTTGAGGTTGTTCACGAAGGTGTTGTGCAGCACCTCGCGATCCGCCCCGGCGGGGACGATGCCGGCGAGGATGTTCACCTGCGGGCAGCCCAGCGCGGTGGCGTAGGTGATCGCCTTGTCGACGCCGGCGCGGAATTCGTCCACGCGCTCGGGGAAGATCGCGATGCCGCGTTCCCCGGCGCCCCAGTTGCCGGCCGGCAGGTTGTGCAGCACCTGCTTCAGCCCGTGGGCCTTCAGCTTGGCGACGAGTTCCTCGACCGGGAAGTCATAGGGGAACAGATACTCGACACCGGCGAAGCCGGCCTCGGCGGCCTTCTCGAAACGATCGAGGAAGGGCACCTCGTTGAAGAGCATGGTCAGATTGGCGGCGAAACGGGGCATGGACCGCTCCTGAAAAGTGTGACGGACAAGGCGGGAAGCCGGGGCGACGCGTGAAGGGCGCCGTCGCCGGCAGGTCGGGTGTGGAACGACGACGAGTGTGGACCACCTGTCCGTCGTTCGCATGAAACGGCCGCGTCACCAAGCGCGCACCGATCCGATCCACCGAGGAGGGCGGAGCGGACGGCGCGCGTCGGGGCAGGACGTCAGGCGGGTTCCTTGGCGGCGTCCAGCGGCAGGTCGAGCACTTCCTCGAACTCGTTCACGGCGTCGATCTCGACGCCCATGGCGATGTTGGTGACGCGCTCCAGGATGAACTCCATCACCACCGGCACCTGGTGCTCCTTCATCAGGGCCTTGGCCTTGACGAAGGCGTCCTTGAACTCGTTCGGCGAGGACACGCGCACCGCCTTGCAGCCGAGGCCTTCGGCGACCGCGACGTGGTCGACGCCATAGCCGGCATTTTCCTCGGCATTGATGTTGTCGAAGGCCAGCGAGACCTCGAAGTCCATGTTGAAGCCGCGCTGGGCCTGACGGATCAGGCCGAGATAGGAGTTGTTCACGACGACATGGATGTAGGGCAGCTTGTGCTGGGCGCCGACCGCGAGCTCCTCGATGAGGAACTGGAAGTCATAGTCGCCCGAGAGCGCCACGATTTCCGCATCCGGGTCCGCCGCGCGCACGCCGAGCGCCGCCGGGAGCGTCCAGCCGAGCGGGCCGGCCTGGCCGCAATTGATCCAGTTGCGCGGCTTGTAGACGTGCAGCATCTGCGCGCCGGCGATCTGGGAAAGACCGATGGTCGAGACATAGCGGGTGTCGCGGCCGAACGCCTCGTTCATCTCTTCATAGACGCGCTGCGGCTTCAGCGGCACGTTGTCGAAATGCGTCTTGCGCAGCATGGTCTTCTTGCGGTCGAGGCATTCCTTGGCCCAGGCCGAGCGGTCCTTGAGCGTGCCGGCGGCCTTGTATTCCTTGGCGACCTCGATGAACAGCTCCAGCGCCGCCTTGGCATCGGAGACGATGCCGAGATCGGGGCCGAACACGCGGCCGATCTGGGTCGGCTCGATGTCGACATGGATGAACTTGCGGCCCTTGGTGTAGACCTCGACCGAGCCGGTGTGGCGGTTCGCCCAGCGATTGCCGATGCCGAACACGAAGTCCGAGGCCAGCATGTTGGCATTGCCGTAGCGATGCGAGGTCTGCAGGCCGCACATGCCGGCCATCAGGTCGTGATCGTCGGGAATCGTGCCCCAGCCCATCAGGGTCGGGATCACCGGCACGCCGGTCAGCTCGGCGAACTCGACCAGCAGGTCGGAGGCGTCCGCATTGATGATGCCGCCGCCGGAAACGATGAGCGGCTTTTCTGCCTCGTTCAGCATGGCGATGGCCTTCTCGGCCTGCTTGCGCGTGAGCTTGGGCTTGTAGACCTCGAGCGGCGCGTAAGTGTCCTCGTCGAACTCGATCTCGGCGAGCTGGACGTCGATCGGCAGGTCGATCAGCACCGGGCCGGGACGGCCGGAGCGCATGATGTGGAACGCCTGCTGGAACACCATCGGCACCAGCGCCGGCTCGCGGACCATCACGGCCCATTTGGCGACCGGCTTGGCGATGGATTCGATGTCGACGGCCTGGAAGTCTTCCTTATAGAGGCGCGCGCGGGGGGCCTGGCCGGTGATGCACAGGATCGGGATCGAATCCGCGGCGGCCGAGTACAGGCCGGTGATCATGTCGGTGCCGGCGGGGCCGGACGTGCCGATGCACACGCCGATATTGCCGGCCTTGGCGCGGGTGTAGCCTTCGGCCATGTGCGAGGCGGCCTCGACATGGCGGGCGAGCACGTGGCGCGTCTTGCCATAGGCGCGCATCGCGGAATAGAGCGGATTGATCGCGGCACCCGGCACGCCGAAAGCGGTGGTGACGCCTTCTTTTTCGAGCACACGGATCGCCGCGTCGACGGCACGCATCTTGGCCATTGCATTCCTCCTGACGCCTGTTGCCGGAGGCGGTGTCGCGCTTCCCCCGAGGCCGAGGCGACGAGGGCGGGAAGGCGGCCCGAGCATCCGACAGTGCGGCGTGTTGATCTTCTCCCGGTTCCGGTGCCTGCGTCCGTTAGGCGGAATCCCGTTGTGCGGTGCAGTGCGTTCATTCCCGCTATGCGGGATGAATTTCCGAAATCGCGGCAAACATGCCACGGACGACCCTTTTCCGCAATACGGGATATATTTCTGGTTTGCGAAAAAATGCGGGATGCGTCTTTATGCTGAGAAGCGCCGGGAGACGGGGGATGCCATAACCGTCCGGGGGGTGCATTCGGTTGGGCGAGAGGTGCCACGCGCATGGACGATGCCGTCACGACGACCCGCCGCCGTGGCCGCCCCGCCGGTTCCGGGGGTACGGAGGGTGGTGGAGAGGTGCAGTCGCTCGACCGCGCCATCTCACTGCTGGAAGTATTGGCGCTGTCCGACGGCATGACCTTGAGCGAGGTCGCGCGCCGCGCCGAGCTGCCCACCTCCACCGTGCATCGCCTGCTCACCACGCTGGAGCGGCGCGGGCTGGTGGGGCACGAGGCGGAATCGGGGCACTGGATGGTCGGGCTGGGCCTGTTCCGCATCGGCTCGGCTTACTTGCGCATCCGCAAGCTGCCCGAGATCGCCCGCGCGCTGATTCGCGAGCTGTCCCACGGCGTCAACGAGACCGTGAACCTGTCGTTGATCGATGGGCCGCATCTGGTCTGCGTCGCGCAGGTGGAAAGCCATGCCGCGGTGCGCGCGTTCTTCCGCATTGGCGGCGACCTGCCGATCCACGCCTCGGGCGGCGGCAAGGCGATCCTCGCCGCGATGAACCCGGAAGCGCGCCGCGCTTGGCTCGGCGACGACCAGCTCAAGCGTTTCACCGAGCACACCCATGTCAGCCGCCGCGCGCTGCAGGCCGATCTCGCGGTGATCGCCGAGCGCGGCTTCTCCATCGACGACGAGGAGCACACGCCGGGCATGCGCTGCGTGGCCGCCGCCGTGCTCGACGAATGGCGCGAGCCGGTCGGCGCGCTGTCGATTTCTGCCCCCGTGGTCCGCATGCCGCCCGAGCGCATCGCCGATCTTGGCATCCGCGTGCGCGAGGCGGCACAGCGGCTGACGACGCGCTATTCGGGGCTGTGAAGCGAGAACCATTGGGGTGACTGATGAACCTGTCCGAGCGGATTCGTGCTCTCGGTCGTGAAGGGATCGGTACCAACGAAATCGCCCAACGGTTGGGAGTTCGCTACCAGCATGCGTACACTGTGCTGAAAAATGCCGGGCTAATATCAGCTTCTCCTCGGTCTATGTCGGGAGGCGGAGTTGGTGGAGAGAGGCAGATTCCATCTGTAAAGAAACCTGTCCTCACAATTGAAGTTCTGATGGCAGGCGGATTTTCCCTCTCAAGTCGCTGGCGTCTATCCGATGCAGGCGAACTGACCTTGGAGCGCTCGCTTCCCAAACAAGTCGGGGTATATGCCTTCGCGAAAGACGATATCGTCCTATATGTGGGGGTGGCGACTATAGGCTTGGCCAAGCGGATTTACTTCTATGGCCGGCCTGGCCCGACGCAGGTCACGAATATTCGCCTCAACGCGATGATGAAGCACGAATTATTGGCGGCGCCACATCTCGATATTTATACGGCCTCTCCGCCGGATACGGAGTGGCGAGGCTTGCCCATACATGGGAGCGTCGGCTTGGAGATGGGGCTCATCAAAAAGTTCACACTTCCTTGGAACGTGCGTAGCGCAAAGGGAGCGTGATCGTTCTGGCGGCGAACTGTCAGCCCAAACGACAAAAAAATGCCGGCGCTCGAAGAAGCGCCGGCATCAGTCGCCTAGGAGGAACCGAACGTGCCGGAGACTGCCCTGGCCGGACCTTGCGGGCGGCTGGATACAGGCCCCGGAGCGTCCTGCTCCGGGAGGCTCGGGGGCCATCAGGCCGGCCGGTGGTTTCCCCACGGCTCAAACCGGATGGCCGATCCCTGTCCGCTCAACGCGCGGACGGTCGGGCGACACGCGAGGCGCCGCCCGGTAACCCTGATCAGACCGCCTTGGCGTCGTGCAGGGCCGAGATTTCTTCCTGCGAGTAGCCGAGGTCGGCGAGCACTTCGTTGGTGTGCTGGCCCAGCAGCGGCGAGGCGGTCACGTTGACCTCGACGTCCGAGAACTTGATCGGCGAGCCGACGGTCAGATACTTGCCGAGCTTGGGGTGATCGACCTCGACCACGGTGCCGCTCTTGCGCAGCGACGGGTCGTTGGCGATTTCCTTCATCGACAGCACCGGCGCGCAGGGGATGTCGAACTTGCGCAGGATGTCGATGGCCTCGAACTTGGTCTTGTCGGCCAGCCAGCTCTCGATGAAAGCGAAGATGTCGAAGATCTTGTCCTGGCGGGCTTCGGCGGTGTTGTAGGCCGGATCGTCGATCCACTCCGGCTTGCCGAGAGCCTTACAGATCGGCGCCCAGGCATGGCCCTGAATGGTGAAGTAGATATAGGCGTTGGGATCGGTCTCCCAGCCCTTGCACTTCAGCACCCAGCCCGGCTGGCCGCCGCCGCCCGCGTTGCCGCCACGCGGCACCACGTCCGAGAACTCGCCGTGCGGGTACTGGGGGTACTCTTCGAGATAGCCCAGCGCATCGAGGCGCTGCTGGTCACGCAGCTTCACGCGGCAGAGGTTCAGCACCGAATCCTGCATCGACACGGCGACCTTCTGGCCCTTGCCGGTCTTGATCTTCTGGTGCAGCGCCGTGAGGATGCCGATGGCGAGGTGCATGCCGGTGTTGGAATCGCCGAGCGCGGCGGCCGAAACCGTCGGCGGGCCGTCCCAGAAGCCGGTGGTGGAGGCGGCACCGCCCGCGCACTGCGCGACGTTCTCGTAGACCTTCAGGTCCTCATAGGCGTGGCCTTCCGAGAAGCCCTTCACCGAAGCGAGGATCATGCCCGGGTTGAGCGACTGGATGTGCTCCCAGGTGAAGCCCATGCGATCGAGCGCGCCGGGGCCGAAATTCTCGACCATCACGTCCGACTCTTTGATCAGCTTGGTCAGGACTTCCTTGCCCTGGGGGGTCTTGGTGTCCAGCGTCAGCGAACGCTTGTTCGAGTTCAGCATGGTGAAATAGAGCGCGTCGGCGTCCTTGACGTGGCGCAGCTGCGAACGGGTGACGTCGCCGGCGCCGGGACGCTCGACCTTGATCACGTCGGCGCCGAACCAGGCCAGGAGCTGCGTGCAGGCGGGGCCCGCCTGAACGTGCGTGAAGTCGATGATCTTAATACCTTCGAGCGGCTTAGTCATCTTGGTCGAATTCCTTTTCAAGCGCTCGACTTGTTCACAATACGCTGGCTCTCCCAGCCGTACCGACAAGTCGAAACTTCACCCCGAACGGGTGAAAACTCTACTTCTCCCTACGCCGTTTCCGCGCGTGGGCCGAAACGGCGGTCCCAGGTGTGCTTTGACCGGAAGCAGTCTCGGCTTCCCATGCTCACCTCAGGTATATGTCTCGCGAAAGGCGTCCGCACGACGCCTCCCGCGAGCCATTCCGCTCGGGCGGCAACGCGGGACGCGCCGCCACCCGGACCTCTCACTCGGCGGCCAATGCCACCGGGGTGCCGACCGCGCCGGACGCCTTGACCTTGGCGATCTCCTCCTCGCTCAGGCCGAGCACGGAGGCGAGGATGTCCTCGGTGTGCTCGCCCAGCAGCGGCGAGCGCTCCACGGCCACGTCGTTGTCCGACAGCTTGATCGGGTTGCCGACCGTCAGATACGCGCCGCGGGTCGGATGCTCGACCTCGACCAGCGTGCCGGTCTCGTAGAGCGAACGCTCCTCGGCGATCTCCTTCATGGAGAGCACCGGGCCGCACGGGATGTCGTACTTGTTGAGGATCTCCATCGCCTCGAATTTGGTGTGGGCCATGGTCCACGCTTCGATGCGATGGAAGATCTCGTTGAGATGCGGCAGACGACCGGCAGGGGTCGCGTAGTCGGGATGGGTCTTCCAGTCCGGCTCGCCGATCACGTCGCAGATCTTCGCCCAGACCGGGGCCTGGGTGATGAAGTAGATATAGGCGTTGGGATCGTGCTCCCAGCCCTTGCACTTCAGGATGCGGCCGGGCTGGCCGCCGCCGGAATCATTGCCCGCGCGCGGCACCGCGTCGCCGAAGGGGTGGCCCTCGCCGAACTGGCTGTATTCGCGCAAGGGGCCGCGATCGAGGCGCTGCTGGTCGCGCATCTTCACGCGGCACAGGTTCAGCACCGCGTCCTGCATGGCGCACAGCACCTTCTGGCCGCGGCCGGTCAGCGTGCGCTGGTAGAGCGCGGTGACGATGCCGAGCGCGAGGTGCAGGCCGGTGCCGGAATCGCCGATCTGGGCGGCGGTCACCAGGGGAAGGCCGTCGCGGAACCCGGTGGTCGAGGCCGAGCCGCCGGTGCACTGGGCGACGTTCTCATAGACCTTGCAGTCCTCGAACGGACCCGGCCCGAAGCCCTTGACCGAGGCAAGGATGATGCGGGGGTTGATCTCCTGGATGCGTTCCCAGGTGAAGCCCATGCGGTCGAGGGCGCCCGGCGCGAAGTTCTCGACCATCACGTCGCAGATCTTCACCAGATCCTCGAGCACCTTCTTGCCCTCGGGGTTCTTGGTGTCGAGCGTGATGGAGCGCTTGTTGGAGTTCAACATCGTGAAATAAAGACTGTCCGCGTTCGGGACATCGCGCAGCTGGCCGCGCGTGACGTCGCCTTCGCCCGGACGTTCCACCTTGATCACGTCGGCGCCGAACCAAGCCAGAAGCTGGGTGCAGGACGGGCCAGACTGAACATGGGTGAAATCGAGGACGCGAACGCCGTCGAGTGCCTTGCCCATGGGGTTCCTCTCGAGAATGGTTAGCTCGGCTTTGTTTTTATTGCCGATTGCCGTTGTGACTTTTGACGGTGACGGACGGGGCGCACATTTCCCGGCCGCTTCGGGCCCCGCCGGCCGGACATGCATCCGGCGTGGTGGCGGGGTCCTGGCTGGTGACCCGAGGCGGTCCGGCCGGACCTCAAGAGGAACCGGCCGGTACGTGCCTCAGGCAGGCATCACTTCTTCTTGCCGACCACGCTCTGCGGGTTGAGGCTGCCGATGTTGCCGCTCTCGGAGCCGGCGGCCGGATCGATCACCGCGTTGATGAGGGTCGGCTTGCCGCTGTCCATCGAGGCTTCGACGGCGCTGCGCAGCTCGTCCGGGGTGGTGACGTGGTAGCCAACGCCGCCGAACGCTTCCATCATCTTGTCGTAGCGCGAGTCCGGCACGAACACGGTGGTCGCGGGATCGCGGCCGGTGGGGTCGACGTCGACGCCGCGATAGATGCCGTTATTGTTGAAGACCACCACGGTGACCGGCAGGTTGTAGCGGCAGATCGTCTCCACCTCCATGCCGGAGAAGCCGAAGGCCGAGTCGCCCTCGACCGCGAGGACCGGCTGGCCGGTCTCGACCGCCGCGCCGACGGCGAAGCCCATGCCGATGCCCATCACGCCCCAGGTGCCGACGTCCAGGCGCTTGCGCGGCTTGGTCATGTCGATGATGCCGCGGGCGAGGTCGAGCGTGTTGGCGCCTTCATTGACCAGGATCGCATCCGGGCGGGCCGTCATCACGTCCTTGAGAACGCCGAGCGCCGAGTGGAAGTCCATCGGGGTGGAGTTCTTCTTCAGGCGGGGCGCCATCTTGGCGATGTTGGCTTCCTTGCGGGCCTTCAGCGTGCCGACCCAGTCGGCCGGAGCCGCCGGCCAGGAGCTGTCGATGCCGGCGTTCAGCGCGGCGATCACCGAGCCGATGTCGCCGACCAGCGGGGCGACGATCTCGACGTTCGAGTCCATTTCCTTGGGCTCGATGTCGATCTGGATGAACTTCTTGGAACCGGGCTCGCCCCAGGTCTTGCCCTTGCCGTGCGACAGCAGCCAGTTCAGGCGGGCGCCGACCAGGACCACCACGTCGGAGTCCTTGAGGGCCACCGAGCGGGCGGCGCCGGCGGACTGCTCATGGGTGTCGGGCAGCAGGCCCTTGGCCATGGACATCGGCAGGAACGGGATGCCGGTCTTCTCGACGAATTCGCGGATTTCCTCGTCGGCCTGCGCGTAGGCGGCGCCCTTGCCGAGGATGATCAGCGGCTTCTTGGCGGACTTCAGCACGTCGAGGGCGCGCTTCACGGCGGCCGGGGCGGGGATCTGCGCCGGGGCGGCGTCGATGACCTTCACCAGCGACTTCTCGCCCTCGGCCGCATCCATCACCTGCGAGAACAGCTTGGCCGGCAGGTCGAGATAGACGCCGCCAGGACGGCCCGAGACCGCCGCGCGGATCGCGCGGGCCACGCCGATGCCGATATCGGCGGCGTGCAGCACGCGGAAGGCCGCCTTGCACAGCGGCTTGGCGATGGCGAGCTGGTCCATCTCCTCATAGTCGCCCTGCTGGAGGTCGACGATCTCGCGCTCGGAGGAGCCGGAGATGAGGATCATGGGGAAGCAGTTGGTGGTGGCGTTCGCCAGCGCGGTCAGGCCGTTGAGGAAGCCGGGCGCGGAAACGGTGAGGCAGATGCCGGGCTTTTTGGTCAGGAAGCCGGCGATGGCGGCGGCGTTGCCGGCGTTCTGCTCGTGGCGGAACGAGATCACCCGGATGCCTTCGGCCTGCGCCATGCGGCCGAGATCGGTGATCGGAATGCCGGGCACGCCGTAAATGGTCTCGATGCCGTTGAGTTTGAGCGCATCGATGACGAGGTGAAAGCCGTCGGTGAGCTCCTGCTCTTCTGCGCCGGCGTTGACGTCGATGACTTGTGCGACTGCGGACATCCCGTATTCCCTCCCAATGCAATCCGGCGGGTTTTTGCCGCCCTAATCTAAATCTACATGGCTCTCGACGTGGCGGGCCAGCCGGAGCGTGTGGTCCCGGACCAGCCTTTCGGCACGGTCCGCGTCCCGTGCCGTGAGAGCGAGGATGATCTCCTGATGGTCGGCCGCCGAACGCTGCGCCCGGTCCATTTCGAAGATCGTGCGATGGCGGATGGCCCGAACATGGAAGAACAGGTTGTCCGTCATCGCTGCGAGCAGAGAGGAGCCGCTCAACCGGATCAGGCTCTGATGGAAGGCGATATTCGCGGTGGAATAATCGTCGTTCCGTTCACGCTCGATCCGAGAAGTATCGAACTCCTTGTAGTAGGTCTTCAATTCGGCGATCGCCTCGTCGCTGGCACGCAGCGTGGCGAGACGGGCCGCCATACTTTCCAGTGCCGCCCAGGCCTCGATCATTTCGATGATCTCGGCCTTGGTGCGGCGAACCACCAAAATTCCCCGCCGGGGCACGGCGCGGAGCAGGCCTTCCTGCTCCAGCATCGCGACCGCCTCGCGAACGGGCGTCCGGCTTGCGCCGAGACGCTCCGAAATATCCCGCTCGTCGAGCAGCACCGGCTCGTTGGAGCCGTAGATGTTCATGTTGGTGATAGCTTCCTTGAGGGCGGCGTAGGCCTTGCTCTTGAAGCTCTCCTTGGCCGGCAGGCGCTCGATGGACAAGCCATGGTCGCCGCTCTGCCAACGCTTATTCAGAACTGCCTTGCTGCTCACACGAATGTCCTCGGAGGACATACCCGCAGGAGTCCTCTGAATTTGGCATACCAAATACCAACATGTCAATCGGATATCCCCATAGCCGGGGACGGCGGCGCTCCTTTTTCCCTAGCGTAACGAGCGGCGGCCCAACCTTTCTGCGAAGGTCTTTTGGCGTGGCTGCCATCGTTGCGTATGCAATATACCACGACAAATTCCGCGTGGCGAGGGCGCGCGAACAGTTTGCTGTCCGCGAGAGCAGAAAGTTCTCGATCCGCTGGCGCGCTCGCGATCGGATGGACCCGTCCGATCGAAGAGGAGGGGTCCCAACTCTTTGAATTCAGAGCGCTTCCCCATCGTTCGGCTGAGAATGTCGAGCGGGAGAGCTTTGGCGCGCGACGCGCTCAGATCGGGCCGGCAAGGTCTCAGGACGGGAATTTCCCGTGCTTTTCCACATGGGCGGCGAGGCCCAGAGTGTGCTCGCGTACCAGCCGTTCCGCCAGGTCGGCGTCGCGCGCGACCAGCGCGGAGATGATCGCGCGGTGCTCCTGAAGCGAACGTTCCGAGCGATTCTCCTGGCGCATCGACACCGCGCGGATGCCGCGGATGTGGATGAACAGATTCTCGGTCATCTCGCCGATCATCGCGCAGCCGGAGAGGCGGATGACGGTCTGGTGGAACCGGATATTGGCGTCGGAATACTCGTTCATGTGCTCGGAGGGCGCGCCGCCCTCGAAGTCATGGAACACGTCGCGCAGGCTCGCGAGGTCGCGTTCGCTCGCGCGCGTGGCGGCAAGCCGCGCGGCCATGCTTTCCAGCGCGGCCCATACGGTGATCATCTCGATGATCTCGCGCTTCGACTTGCGGACCACGAAGATGCCGCGCCGCGGCACGGAGCGCACGAAGCCCTCCTGCTCCAGCACGGTGAGCGCTTCGCGGATCGGGGTCCGGCTCACGCCGAGGTCGGCGGAGAGCTGGCGCTCGTCCAGCCGGATCTCGTTGTCCTGGCCATACAGGTCCATCTCGGTGATGGCCTTCTTGATGGCGTCATAGGCCAGGGTCCGCAGACTGGTGTTCGCGGCGAGAGGGGCGATGTTGAGGCGGGTCTGGGTATCGGCGACTTCCACGGGCGGCGTCCTCGTCGGTCAGGTGTCTTGTTGTTGTTTTGTCTCGTTTTTTCTTTTGCGGCACGACGGACGCTAACCCTTGCCGGCAGGCGGGGGGCGGCGGCGCGACGCGCCGGATTCTCGAATGCGGCATTCCAGATGCCAAGCATTATATATCACATCCGGAATGTCCATTGCGGGCGCTGCTCCGGGGCCGCCTCACGCTACGTAAGAAATGCCCAAATATTACGTATGGGAATATTACCTTGCGTAATTCGGTTGCTGTGAAAATTTTGCAACCCTGGTATTCAAAATATTGCATTCTCGAAAAAATGCCTTATGCGTTGGGTAATGGCTCCCTCGGTATCTTGCGGAAGCAGGGGTACCGTTAGCGTATTCAACAAAAATAACAGAGCTATTGCGAGCAATTACGTTGGGAAACGTTCGAGGAAACAATGGAAACTACCGCAACGTCATCGTTGAATAAGGCGCGTTGGCTTCAGCTCGTGTTCGGCGTGATCTGCATGTGCATGATCGCGAACATGCAGTATGGCTGGACCTTCTTCGTCGGCCCCATGCAGGAGCGCCACGGCTGGGACCGTGCGGCGATCCAGGTCGCGTTCTCGATCTTCATCGTCACCGAGACCTGGCTGGTGCCGGTCGAGGGCTGGTTCGTGGACAAGTACGGCCCGCGCATCGTGGTGCTGTTCGGCGGCCTGATGTGCGGCCTGGCCTGGGTGCTGAACGCCTATGCCACCTCCCTGACCGTGCTCTACATCGCTGCGGCGGTGGGCGGCATCGGCGCCGGCGCGGTATACGGCACCTGCGTGGGCAACTCGCTGAAGTGGTTCCCGGACAAGCGCGGCCTCGCGGCCGGCATCACCGCCGCCGGCTTCGGCGCGGGCTCGGCCCTGACCGTGATCCCGATCCAGAACATGATCAAGAATCAGGGCTACGAGGCGGCGTTCCTGTATTTCGGCCTCGGCCAGGGTATCGTCATCACCGTGCTGGCCCTGTTCCTGATGGCGCCGAAGAAGGAGCAGATCGCCGCTGCCGCGCGGAACGTCGCCGCCAAGGTCGCCCAGTCGGCCCGCGACTTCTCGCCCAAGGAGATGCTGACCACCCCGCTGTTCTGGGTGATGTACGCGATGTTCGTCATGATGGCCGCCGGCGGCCTGATGGCGACCGCGCAGCTCGGCCCGATCGCCAAGGATTTCGGCATCGCCGACGTTCCCGTCAGCCTGATCGGCATCACCCTGCCGGCCCTGACCTTCGCCGCCGCGATCGACCGCGTGCTGAACGGCCTGACCCGTCCGTTCTTCGGCTGGGTGTCGGACAAGATCGGCCGCGAGAACACCATGTTCGTGGCGTTCGCGATCGAGGGCGTCGGCATCTATGCGCTGAGCGTGCTCGGCCAGAACCCGGTGCTGTTCGTGATCCTCACCGGCCTCGTGTTCTTCGCCTGGGGTGAGATCTACAGCCTGTTCCCCGCCATGTGCGGCGACGCCTTCGGCTCGAAGTTCGCCACCACCAATGCCGGCCTGCTCTACACCGCCAAGGGCACCGCCGCGATCATCGTGCCGTTCACCAGCATCATCACCACGGTGACGGGAAGCTGGCATGCGGTGTTCGTCTCGGCCGCCGCGCTTAACATCATCGCCGCCGTCATGGCGCTGGTGATCCTGAAGCCGCTGGCCTCGGCCCATAGCCGCCGCGCCGCGGCCGCCAACAGCGCCGCCAAGGTGGTTGCCGCCGAGTAATCCGCCCTCAACTTTCCGGGCCTTTTTGAAGGGCGCGTCTTCGGACGCGCCCTTTTTCGTTTGCGCCTGTGGCAGGGCGCCGCAGCTTCGGCAGTTGTGGCAGCGTAATTCCGCCGCACTCCAGTCCGGATCGAGGGTCGACGAAAGTCGTGCCTGATCGCGAGGCGTAATCGATCCATGGCAACCGTCGACGATTCTTCCTCAGCGTTGCTGATTTTGAATGGTCATAAACAGCGTTATAATCAAGAGACGTCGGGCCTATTCGTTGGTCTAATATTTATTTAGTCTTCCTAATATCAAGATTATCCAAATTGAATTCTGTCACATTCCCGAAATGCAAAGAGTCCGCAAAAGGCGATTGGCATACATAATATTGTCTATTATGATCCCCAACATGCGGATCGGATCCCTCAACCTTGCGTCAGTCGCCGCACAGCATGAGAGCGCTGGCGCCGGGCCGACGGGACCGCATCACTGACGAACACGATTCAAGCCGCGAAAGCGGCCGCTGCGGGCAGGCGTGGAGCCGCCCGCGGCCAACAATGCCAAGACGCCGCCGACCTCCGGCCAACGGGGGCGCGCGGCTGATAAAAACAAGCCGATCCGCGGCGATAAAATGAGTTTTGGAGAGGAGATACGCCTGTGAGCGCCTATTCGCAGACGCCGGCGGCCGTGGGGCCCGGCAAGGATTTTTCGGAAAGCCGTCGCTGGATTCAGCTCGCCGTCGGTGTGGTGTGTATGGTGGCTACGGCCAACATCCAGTACGCCTGGACGCTGTTCGTGCCGGAAATTCAGCAGACGTTCGGCTGGGAGCGCGCTTCGATCCAGATCGCCTTCACGATCTTCGTGCTGGTGCAGACCTGGCTCGCCCCGATTGAAGGTTACTTCATCGATAAGCTCGGCCCCCGCTTCATGGTCGCCTTCGGCGCCGTGATGATCGGCACCGCCTGGGTGCTGAACTCGCAGGCCACCACGCTGTTCGCGTTCTATGTCGCGGCCGCGGTCGGCGGCGTCGGCGTCGGCTGTATCTACGCGACCTGTATCAACAACGCCCTGAAGTGGTTCCCCGATCGCCGCGGCCTCGCCGTCGGTCTGACCGCGGGCGGCTATGGCGCCGGTTCGGCCGCGACCATCCTGCCGATCGCCGCCATGATCGAGTCCTCGGGCTTCCAGGAGACCTTCTTCTTCTTCGGTCTGCTCCAGGGCGGCCTGGCCTTCCTCGCGGCGTGGTTCCTGCGCTCGCCGAAGGCCGGCGAAGTGAAGCCCTCCGACAAGCTGTCGCAGACCCGCCGCGACTACACGCTGAAGGAAGCGCTGAACACCCGCCTGTTCTGGCTGATGCTCCTCATGTTCACCTGCGTCGTCACCGGCGGCATGATGGCGGTTGCCCAGCTCGGCGTCATCGCGCAGGACCTCGGCGTGAAGGAATTCCAGGTCAACCTGTACTTCTTCACCATGGCCGCCCTGCCGCTCGCCCTGATGCTCGACCGCGTCATGAACGGCATCTCGCGTCCGCTGTTCGGCTGGATCTCGGACCATATCGGCCGTGAGAAGACCATGGTCATCGCCTTCTCGCTCGAAGGCATGGGCATCATCGCTCTGGGCTATTTCGGTCACAATCCCTGGGCGTTCCTCATCCTCTCGGGCGTCGTGTTCCTGGCCTGGGGTGAAGTCTACTCGCTGTTCTCGGCGCTGGCGGGCGATGCCTTCGGCACCAAGCACATCGGCAAGATCTACGGCGTCCTCTACACCGCCAAGGGCATCGGCGCGCTGTTCGTTCCGGTCGGCAACCTGCTGATGGAAGCGACCGGCACCTGGTCGACCGTGCTCTACACCGTCGCTGGCATGGACCTGTTCGCAGCCTTCCTCGCGATCACCGTCCTGCCCGGCACGCTGAAGCGGCATGTCGCAAAGTCGGTCATCCCATCGACGCCCGGCGCCGCGGGGGAGAAGACGGTGGCTTCGGCCCACGCCTGATCCGAGTGAGACCTGAATAACGGGGCGGGCTTCCTTCGGGGAGCCCGCCTTTTGTTTTGGGCAGGGCCGTCGGCCATATCAGAGGCGTGCGCTCAAGCCACCCTCATCTCGGGCTCAAGCCGCGCTCATGTCGCGCGCAAGCTGGGCCAGGTACAGCACCTGCGCGCTGGCGGCCGGCCCCACCTCCGCGAGTTCGGCGGCGCCGAACCAGCGGGTCTCCAGCGCATCGTCCGCCGCCTCGCCCTCGCCGGTGCGCCAGCGGCACAGCACCGCGATCATCGCGAAATGATGGGCGAGCCGTCCGTCGCCACCGTGCTCGATGAAGTCCAGCACGGTGATGAGGCGCGGCGCGTCGGCCGCGATGCCGGTCTCCTCGTGAAGCTCGCGCAGGGCGGCGTCGAGATGGCTCTCGCCCATTTCCATGCGTCCGCCGGGAAAGCCCCACAGGCCCTGGTCCGGCGGATTGGCCCGGCGCACCAGCATCACCTCCTCGCCCCGCAGCACCACGGCGAGGACGGCGGGAACCGGGCGGGCAACCGGGCGGCTCGGGGCGGTGCTCATCGGGGTATCCGCGCTCACTTCACGAGGGAGGGCAGGGCGTCGAGGAAGAATTCCCGCTGCTTCAGCCCCATGCCGTCCTCATAAGGCTCGGTGCCGACATAGAGGCGGGCGAACACGATGCGCCGTCCGTCCTTCTCGCCCCAGCCGACGAACCAGCCGATCGGGCGGTTCCTGTCGGCCTGCCCGTCCGGTCCGTACAGCCAGGTGCTGCCGGTCTTGCCGTGCACGCTCCAGCCGTCGGCGGCGGTGAAGGCGGGGATGATGGCGCGGGTCTTGTCCTGCGCCTGGAACGAGACCGGCAGCGCGTCGGACAGCAGGCGCCGCAGGAAGCCGGCCTGTTCCTCGGGCGTAATGGCGAGCGAGGAGCCGAGCCAGCTGCGCGTCAGGCCATTGTTCTTTCCGGGGTCGCCGGCCACGTCCTTGTTGCCGTAGTCGAGGCGCGCGACATAGGCGGCGAAGCGCTCCATCCCGAGCAGCCGGGTGATCTCGCGCGAGTACCACACCACCGAATCGGCTTCCCAGATGGTGGGGTCGACGGTTTTGCGCACCCGCTCGGGCGCGTCATATTCGCTCTTATAGGGCCAGGCCGGCGTGGTGGCGTCCTTCAGGATCCCGGCATCGAAGCCGATCACCGCGAGCGGCACCTTGAAGGTGGACGCCGGCGCAAAGGCGCGGTCGCAGGTGCCGCTGCGATGCAGGGGCTCGCCGGAGGTGGCGTCGAGAATCAGCGTGCATTCGAGCGGGGTCGCGGCGGTTGCCTCGGCGGTCAGCGGCTGCAGGGCCTGCTGCGCCTGGGCAAGGCCGGGCGCAAGCCAGAGCGCGCCGGCCAGGGCCAGCGCCGGAAACGTCTTCAATGGCAGGTCGGGGGTCATGGGCGGCCTTCTCGTTACGGTGCGTCCGCCAAGTGCACCGGCATTGGGTCATTCGCGTGGCTCTCGCCGGGAGGAAACGCGGCGTGGCAAGGATATCCCCGCCACGCCGCGCCGTCATTGCGGCTGCGCGGCGGCCGGGGCGTAAAGCTGCCCGCCACCGGCACGGAAACGCTCCGCCATCTCGGTCATGCCAGCCTCGGCGGCTTGCGACTCCGCGGCCCGCGCGGCGTCGCGAATGTCCTGGCTGATCTTCATCGAGCAGAATTTCGGGCCGCACATCGAGCAGAAATGCGCCAGCTTGTGCGCCTCTTTCGGCAGGGTCTCGTCGTGGAAGGCGCGGGCGGTCTCGGGGTCGAGGCCGAGGTTGAACTGGTCCTCCCAGCGGAACTCGAAGCGCGCCCGCGACAGCGCGTCGTCCCAGGCCCGCGCCAGCGGGTGGCCCTTGGCGAGGTCGGCGGCATGGGCGGCGATCTTGTAGGTGATGACGCCGGTCTTCACGTCGTCGCGGTTGGGCAGGCCGAGATGCTCCTTCGGCGTGACGTAGCAGAGCATCGCCGTGCCGAACCACCCGATCATCGCCGCGCCGATGCCGGAGGTGATGTGGTCGTAGCCCGGCGCGATATCGGTGGTCAGCGGCCCGAGCGTGTAGAACGGGGCCTCGCCGCACGCGCTCAGCTGCTTGTCCATATTGGCCTTGATCTTGTGCATCGGCACATGGCCGGGGCCCTCGATGATCACCTGGCAGTCATGGGCCCACGCGATCTTCGTCAATTCGCCCAGCGTCTCCAGCTCGGCGAACTGCGCGGCGTCGTTGGCATCGGCGATCGAGCCGGGGCGCAGCCCGTCCCCGAGCGAGAAGGTGACGTCATAGGCGCGCATGATCTCGCAGATCTCGGCGAAGCGCTCATAGAGGAAGCTCTCGCGGTGATGGGCGAGGCACCACTTGGCCATGATCGAGCCGCCGCGCGAGACGATGCCGGTGACGCGCCGGGCGGTGAGCGGCACATAGGGCAGGCGAACCCCGGCATGGATGGTGAAATAGTCCACGCCCTGCTCGGCCTGCTCGATCAGCGTGTCGCGGAACACCTCCCAGGTCAGATCCTCCGCGACGCCGCCGACCTTCTCCAGCGCCTGATAGATCGGCACCGTGCCGATGGGGACGGGGGAGTTGCGCACGATCCAGTCGCGGATGTTGTGGATGTTGCGGCCGGTGGAGAGGTCCATCACCGTGTCGGCGCCCCAGCGGATCGCCCACACCATCTTGTCGACCTCGTCCGCCACCGAGGAGGTGACGGCGGAATTGCCGATATTGGCGTTGATCTTGACCAGGAAGTTGCGGCCGATCGCCATCGGCTCCAGTTCGCCATGGTTGATGTTGGCCGGGATCACCGCCCTCCCGCGCGCCACCTCGTCGCGCACGAATTCCGGCGTCACGATGTCGGGGATCGAGGCACCGAAATCCTCGCCGTCGCGGATGATCTCGCCCATGCGCGCGCGCAAGCCGTTTTCGCGTATCGCGACATATTCCATCTCGGGCGTGATGATGCCGGCGCGGGCATAGGCCATCTGCGTCACGCCCGCGCCGGCCTTCGCCCGCAGCGGGCGGTGGCGGATCGGGAACGGGGTGACAAGCTTGTCCGCCGGCACATGCCCGTTATCTTCCGGCCGCACCTCCCGCCCGTCATAGGCCTCGACATCGCCGCGCGCGCTCACCCATGCCGCGCGGGGGCGGGCGAGGCCGGCATTGATGTCGATGGTGGCGTCCGGGTCGGTGTAGGGGCCGGAGGCGTCATAGACGGCGAGGTTCGGCTCATTGGCGGAAGGGTGCAGCAGGATTTCGCGGAACGGCACGCGAAAGCCGCGCTCGGGGCACTCGGCATAGAGGCGGCGCGAGCCGGGGATCGGCCCGGTGGCAACGCCGGGCGAGGTGTGTTCTGTGGTCGGCTTGGACGGCATATGGATCTCCTGAAACCATGGGTTACGGAGATCCGGGCGTTGTGACGCTGGGGGGAGAGGGCGGCATGGTCGCCCCTTGCGGGCTCCATGCGCCTTCTGGTTCCGATCCCTTCGCCGGCATGACCCGGATCAGGTTCGAAGGGTCATCGCGGCGGCCCGCCTTGCGGCAGGCCCGTCGATCTCTCAGCCCCTTCTCGGGGCTCCCCTTGGAACGGGGCGACTATACGACGAAAGTCGCGCGACCTGTCAATCCGCCTCCGGCGCCGCTCCCCCCGCGCCGCGTTTCCTGTAGATTGCTGATTCGAAAAAGCCCGTGATTTTCAGCTCGATCGAACCGGGGATGCGATGCGCAAAAGTCTGATGACGCGGCTGGCGGCCGCCGCCTTTTCCACCACCCTCGCCATCTCCGCCTCCGCGCTGCTGCCGGTTCCCGCCGCCGCGCAGGGCGTGGCGCTCACCAGCTGCGGCAATAGCGGGCAGGGCTTTGCCCAATGGCTGGAGCTGTTCAAGCAGCAGGCGGTAGCGCAGGGCGTCTCCCCGCGTGCGGTGTCGGCGGCGCTGGGTGGCATCACCTATGACGCCAATGTCGTTGGGGCGGACCGCGGCCAGAAGGTGTTCGGGCAGAGCTTCTTCGAGTTCTCCGACCGCATGGTCGCCAATTACCGCATCCAGCAGGGTCGCCAGCTCATCCAGAAGAACAAGGCGCTGTTCGACCATATCGAGCAGCAATTCGGCGTGCCCGGCGCGGTGCTGGTGGCGTTCTGGGGGCTGGAGACCGATTTCGGCGCCTTCATGGGCGACAAGCAGACCATCCGCTCGGTGGCCTCGCTGGCCTGGGATTGCCGCCGCGCCGAGATGTTCCGCACCCAGCTCATGGCGATCCTGCGCATCGTCGAGCGCGGCGATCTCACCCCGCAGGCCATGCGCGGGCCCTGGGCCGGCGAACTCGGCCAGTTCCAGTTCCTGCCGGACCATTACCTGAATTACGGCGTCGATTTCGACGGCGACGGCCGGGTGGACCTGATCCGCTCGACGCCGGACGCCCTGGCCTCGGCCGCTAACTACATCAAGGCGCTGGGCTGGCAGCGCGGCCAGCCCTGGCTGGAAGAGGTGCGGGTGCCGTCGAACCTGCCGTGGCAGCAGGCCGATTTGTCGATCAAGCTGCCGCGCGGGCAATGGGCGGCAATGGGCGTGGTGCGCGCGGATGGGCGTCCGCTGCCCAACGACCAGCTTCCCGCCTCGGTGCTGCTGCCCATGGGCCGGAACGGCCCGGCCTTCCTCGTCTATCCGAATTTCGACGTGTTCACCGAGTGGAACAACTCGCTGGTCTATGCCACCTCGGCCGCCTATCTCGCCGCGCGGGTGGCGGGCGCGGGCCCGTTCAATCGCGGGCAGGGCAAGGCGATCCCCGTGCTGTCGCAGGCGCAGGTGGTGGAACTGCAGCGCCTGCTCAACGCGCGCGGCCACCATGTCGGGCGGGTCGACGGCATTACCGGCGCGGCGACGCGGCAGGCGGTGAAGGTGGAGCAGATGCGGCTTGGCCTGCCGGCCGATTCCTATCCCACGCCCGATCTTCTCGCGGCGCTGCGCGCCGGGCGGTAGGCGTCACAGCACCGGCAGGATCAAAGCACCGGCAGGATCACAGCACCGGGATTCCGGCCTGCTTGGCCTTCACCTCGGGCTCGACATGGATGTTGACGAGGATGTCGGAGACCTCGGCCTCCAGCGCATCCTCGATCCGGTCGCAGATGGCGTGCGCCTCGCTCACCTTCATGTCGCCGGGGACCACGAGGTGGAAGTCCACGAAGGTCATCCGCCCGGCCTGACGGGTGCGCACGTCATGCGCCTCGATGGCGCCGGTGGCCTCCTGTGCGATCCGGGCGCGGATCAGCGCCAGCGTGTCGGACGGCACCGCCTGGTCCATCAGCCCGCCGACGCTTTCCTTCAGCACGCCCCAGCCCGACCACAGGATGTTGAGCGCCACCAGCCCGGCGAGGATGAGGTCGAGCTTCTCCCATCCGGTCGCGATCGCCAGCACCACGCCGACCAGCACGCCGGCGGAGGACAGCACGTCGGTGAGAAGGTGCTTGCCGTCCGCGATCAGCGCCGGCGAACGGGCACGGCGTCCCTCGCGAAACAGCACGACGCACCAGATGGCGTTGATGACGCCGGCGGCGGCGTTCATGGCAAGGCCGCGCGGGGAGGCGTCGAGCGGTGAGGGCTCGAACCAGTTCTGGTACACTTCGCGGAAGATGGTGAGCGCGGCGACCACGATCAGCACGCCGACGACCACGGCGGAGAAATACTCTGCCTTGGCATAGCCGTAAGGGTGGGCGGCGTCCGCCGGCTTGGCGCTCACGCGCAGTGCGATCACCGCCGCGATCGAGGTCGCGACATTCACCACGCTTTCCAGCGCATCCGAATAGAGCGCGATGCTGCCGGTCAGCACGAAGGCCAGATATTTCAGCGCCAGCACCAGGACGCTGATGCCGACATTGCCGATCGCAACCCGCTGGGATCGTTCCATCGTCACCCTGCCCCGATAAAACCGATGCCGCCGCCCGTGAGGCAGCGGCAATCGGCATTCGCTTACGGGGTCGAGCCGTGGAAATCAAGCATTACCAACGGTTTGCAAGTCATTCGCAGAAGCGTTAGCAGGCCGTGGCGCGGCGCTGAGCCGCTCAGGAATGCGCCTGCCGGGGCAGGATGGCGCCGCGATGGCGGATCACCCGCCCGGCGAGTTCGTGCCCCGCCTCCGCCGCGGATACCGGGTTCTGCCCGCCGAGCCGGGCGGCGAGATAGGCGGCATTGAAGCTGTCGCCGGCCGCCGTGGTGTCGACCGGCTCCACCGGCGCGGGGATCGGCACGAAATGCGAGGAACCGCCGACCGAGACCAGCGCGCCTTCCGGCCCGTTCTTCACCACCACTTCCGGCACGCCGAAGGTGGCGAGCCGCTCGGCGGTGGCGGCAGGCGAGCCGTCGCCCCACAGCATGGCCTCGTCGTCGAAGGTCGGCAGCGCGATCGACGAGCGCTTCAGCGCCTGGGCATAGACCGCGCGGGCCCGGCCGACATCGCCCTTCCAGTTGCGCGGGCGGAAATTGCCGTCGAACACGATGCGCGCCCCGCGCTCGCGCGCGAATTCCAGCGTGGCGAACAGCCGGCCGAGCCCGGCATTGCTGTAGAGCGAGAGCGTGATGCCGGAGAAATAGATGGTGCCGGCCTCGATGATCGCCTCCGCGATGCCTTCCCATCCCGGCAGCTCGAACAGCTCGCGCGCCGGGGAATTGTCGCGCCAATAGGTGAAGCTGCGCTCGCCGCGCGCGTCGGTGTCGATCACATAAAGGCCGGGGCTGCGGCCCGCGACGTGGAGAATCTGCCCGGTGCCGATGCCCTCGCCCTCGGCCGAGGCGCGGATCGCCTGCGAGAAGCGGTCGTCGCCGAGCGCGGTGGCATAGGCGGTCTCGATACCGGCCCGCGCGAGATAGACCGCGGTGTTGAAGGTGTCGCCACCGATCGACAGCCCGTAGCGCCCATCCGCGCCGCGGGAGAATTCGACCATGACCTCACCGATGGAAATGACCTTGGACATGCGCGTCCCTCCGTTTCGAACCGGCGCGCCTCGCACCCCGCGCGAGACTCGCCTCTTTCGCCGCTCGGGGCAAGGCGGGCGGTCCGGCCTGTGTACAGAGCCTCTCCGGGACGCTCAGGGTGTGATTTCGATCAGGCGCGGCATACTGCCGGAAACCGGCGCCGTTTCGGCGGCGCCGGCGGGCGAATCTGGCCGATCTGCGTCCTCCGCCACGGCGGCGTCCGGATGGCGCTCCAGCCGGTAGCGCTGCTCGAGATCGGCGATGCGGGCCTCGTTCAGCGAGATGAGGCAGATCAGCCGCTGCTCCAGCGAGCCGATCCCGGTCACCCGGCCGCCGATCGTCTTCTCAGCGCCGCCCCCTTCATAGGGCGCGATGCTCTGGCACTCGAAATCACGCCAGTGCACGAAACGGCTGTGCGACTCTTCCAGCAGCGCGGTCCAGCGATTGCGCTGCACCTGCTGGAGCTCGCCACGCGCCGCGATCGCCGCCCGCGCGGCGTCGATGGTGCGGTTGAGCCGCTGCTCGCTGGCTTTCTGCGTGCTGCCGAGGCAGTCGAGATAGGCGCGCATCTGCGCCTTCGCGGTATCGCAGGCGGTGGTGCGCGCCGCAGCCGGCCAGGGAAGCCCTGCCAGCAGCAGGCAGGTGAGGACGGCAAGGGCTGCGCGGCAAGAAATGGCTGCGCGGCAGGGAACGTCGCCCCTCATGCCGTCCGCTCCTTCAGGCTGCGCGTGCTTGCGCGAGAAACTCCGCCATGCGGTCGAGCGCACGGGAGATATTCTGCGCGGAATTGGCGTAGGATAGATGGATGTAACCCTCGCCATGGACACCGAAATCCGGCCCGCCGATGGTGGCGACCCCGGCCTCATCCAGCAGCGCGCTCGCGAGCTTCTTGGCGGACGACCAGCCGGTGCCGGCGATGTTCGGAAAGGCGTAGAACGCGCCCTTCGGAGTCGCGCAGGAGATTCCGGGCAGAGCGTTCAGCCCGTCGACCACCAGCTTCCGGCGCCGGTCGAACTCCGCCACCATCTCGCCCACGCAGTCCTGCGGGCCGGTCAGCGCGGCGAGGGCGCCGAACTGGGCCGGCGCGTTCACGCAGGACCAGGCATTGACCGCCAGCTTGCGCATCGGCTCGAACAGCCCGACCGGCCACAGCGACCAGCCGAGCCGCCAGCCGGTCATGGCATAGGTCTTGGACCAGCCATTGAGCAGGATGAGGCGGTCGCGGATCTCGGGATAGGCCAGCAGCGTGGTGTGGGCCTCGCCGTCGAACAGGAACTGGTCGTAGATCTCATCCGAGAGGATCACGACATGCGGGTGCCTGGCGAGACCGGCCACCAGCGCGTCGATCTCGGCCTTCGGCGTCACGCCGCCAGTGGGGTTGGCCGGCGAGTTGAGGATCAGCAGGCGCGTGCGCGGGGTGATCAGCGCCAGCGTCTCCTCCGCCGAGAAGCCGAAGCCGTTTTCCTCGCGGATCGGCACCGGCACCGGCTTGGCGCCGGTGAACTCGATCATCGAGCGGTAGATCGGGAAGCCGGGATCGGGATAGAGAATTTCCGCGCCGGGCTCGCCGAGCATGAGGATGGCCGAGAACATCGTGACCTTGCCGCCGGGCACGATCACCACGCGGCCGGGGTCGATCTCCTCGCCGAAGCGGCGATGCACGTCGGCCGCCACCGCCTCGCGCAGCGGCGCGATGCCGGTGGAGGGGGTGTAGCCGTGATGGCCGTCGCGCAGCGCCTTGATGGCCGCTTCGACGATGTGCGGCGGAGTCGGAAAATCCGGCTGGCCGATGCCGAGATTGACGATGTCGCGCCCTTCGGCGGCGAGTGCGGTGGCACGGGCCAGCACGGCGAAGGCGTTTTCCTCGCCGATGCGGTTGAAGGCTTCCACGGGCTGGGGCCGGAGGCCGGCGGCCGGCGCGATCTTCGCTGTCTGGGTCATGAGCGTCTCTTGGCGTTGGGGCGGCGTGCCGCGCGGCTTCGGCCCTCGCGGGTGTCCGGCACTTTCTTGTCGGTGTCGTACCGTCGGTTTTGTACTATCTGTCACGCCGCCGGCCGGTGCTGCAAGCGCCTGTTCTGGCGAGCGCGCGCAACAAGCGAGTTCCGCAATGACCGCAATGTCGAGTTTCCTTCCCGTCGGCGCGCCAGTTGACGCGCATCCCGCCCCGCGCCCCCAGCGCTCGACCGTGCTCGCCGGGCGCCATGTGGACATCGTGGCCTTCGACCCGAAGCTCCATGCGCGCGATCTGTACGAGCTTTCCCATGGCGACGACCGCGAGCGGCTCTGGGCCTATCTGGGCGCCGCGCCCTATCCCGATTTCGCGACCTTCCTCGCCGCATATGAAGCGGCGGCGGGGCGCGAAGACCCGCTGATGTTTGCGATACGGGACCGCGCGACCGGCCGCGCGGTGGGCCACGCCACCTATATGCGGATCGACACCGCCAACCGCGTGATCGAGATCGGCAACATCCTCTACACCCCGGCGCTGATGCGCACACAGGGCGGCACCGAGGCGATGTATCTGATGGCCCGCCACGTCTTCGAGACGTTGGGCTACCGGCGCTATGAGTGGAAATGCAACGCGCTCAACGCCCCCTCGCGCCGCGCGGCGGAGCGCTACGGCTTCACCTTCGAGGGCATTTTCCGCCATCATATGATCGTGAAGGGCCATAATCGCGACACCGCGTGGTTCTCCATGCTGGAAGAGGAATGGCCCCAGCGCGCGGTGGCGATGGAGGCGTGGCTGGCGCCGGAGAATTTCGACGCCGACGGCCGGCAGCACGTCTCGCTCTCCGTGCTCAATGCCGGTACTCTCGACACTCCGACCCACAGTCTGCGCCGTGCCAGCCTTGGCGACCGGCCGGCGGTGGAGGCGCTGCAGCGCGCCGCGTTCGCCCGGAACCGAGAGCTGCTGGGAACGGAGCCGATCCCGCTGCAATGGGAATATGGGCAGGTGTTCCGCACACGCGAGGTGTGGGTGCTCGACGGCCCCGAGGCCGGCGGGACGTCGGGGGCTCTGGCGGGGGTGCTCATTCTCCAGCCCCGCGCGGACGACCTCTACATCGACAATATCGGCGTCGCGCCGGGCGCGCAGGGCCGCGGGCTCGGCAATGTCCTGCTCGACGCCGCCGAGATGCGCGCCCGCGCGCTGGGCCGCCGGCAGATGCGGCTGATCACCGGCGAAAAGCTGGTGGACAATGTGCACTGGTACCGGCGCAAGGGGTTCGGCATCGAGCAGGTGCGGGAACTGGCGGACCGCCGCGTGGTGCACATGCTGAAGCCGCTCGGGTGACGCGGCCGGCGCGCTACGCCCTTCGATTTCTTGCGCCACGCCGGGAAAGGCTTACATTCGTGACAACCTTTCTGTTCTGGACTTTTCAACGATGACTTATGTGGAAGCGGCGGGCGCCCCGCTGCGCAAGACCGGCCAGATCAAGCTGCACGGGCCGGAAGGCTTCGCGGGCATGCGCCGCGCCGGCCGGCTCGCCGCCGAGGCGCTCGATCTGGTGCACGAGATGGTGGCGCCCGGCGTGACGACCGCCGCGATCGACGATCTCGTCTTCGAGTTCGGCATGGACAATGGCGCGCTGCCGGCGACGCTGATGTATCGCGGCTACCGGCATTCAACCTGTACCTCGATCAATCACGTCGTCTGCCACGGCATTCCCAGCGACAAGCCGCTGCGCGAGGGCGATATCGTCAATGTCGACGTCACGCTGATCGTCGACGGCTGGTATGGCGATTCCAGCCGCATGTACCCGGTCGGCGCCATTCCGCGCCGCGCCGAGCGGCTGCTGGACGTCACCTATGAATCGCTGATGCGCGGCATCGAGGTGATCCGTCCCGGCGCGCATGTCGGCGATATCGGTGCGGCGATCCAGGAATTCGTCGAGCCGCTGCACATGAGCGTGGTGCGCGATTTCTGTGGCCACGGCGTCGGCCAGCTGTTCCATGACGAACCCAACATCGTGCATGTCGGGCGGCGCGGCGAGGGGCCGGAACTGCTGCCGGGCATGATCTTCACCGTGGAGCCGATGATCAATCTCGGCCGCCCGCATGTGAAGGTGCTCTCCGACGGCTGGACCGCCGTGACGCGCGACCGTTCGCTTTCCGCGCAGTTCGAGCATTCGGTGGGCGTGACCGAGAACGGCGTCGAAATCTTCACGCTGTCGCCCAAGGGCTATCACCGGCCGATCTTCGCCGCCTGACCCGCCCCGAGGAGCCGGCATGACGCGTAAGACCGGGCAGGGCGAAATCGCCGGACCCCTAATGGCCGGCGACGACGAGGGCGGCGACGCGCTTCCGTTGCCGGACGCGGACGCCCCGCGCGACGGGCTGGCGGAGCCGGCGCCTCACTTCATGGGCCATCGCGAGCGGCTGCGCGAGCGCTTCCGTAAGGCCGGCGGCGAGGCGCTGCCCGATTACGAACTGCTAGAGCTGGTGCTGTTTCGCGCGGTGCCGCGCGCGGATGTGAAGCCGCTTGCCAAGGCGCTGATCGAGCGCTTCGGCTCCTTCGCCGAGGTCGTCGCCGCGCCGCCCAAGCGCCTCGTCGAGGTGAAGGGCGTGGGCGAGGCCATCGTCACCGAGCTCAAGCTGATCGGCGCGGCGGTGGAGCGTGTCACGCGTGGCAAGGTGCGGGCCCGTCCGGTGCTGTCCTCCTGGAGCGCCGTGTTGGCGCATTGCCGCGCCGCCATGGCCTTCGTCGACCACGAGCAGTTTCGCGTGCTGTTCCTCGACAAGCGCAACCAGCTGATCCTCGACGAGGTGCAGCAGCGCGGCACGGTGGACCACACGCCGGTCTATCCGCGCGAGGTGGTGAAGCGCGCGCTGGAGGTCTCCGCCAGCGCGATCATCCTCGTCCACAACCATCCCACTCGGTCAATAAGATCACGCTGGAGCACGCACAAGCACGCTGAAACACTAGCAAACTCGGGCATTTTTGGCATTGCGTAGTGGGGACGGTTTTGGCAAACTGGGGGCGGTTTAAGGGGTAGAAAACGGCTCTCCGCTCCCAGCAAGCGACCCCTGTTTCTCCTGAACCGATCCCAGTTGCGGAACAGGAGAATCGCGATGCCCAGCCTGACCGACACCGCCATCCGGCATGCGCTCAAGCGCGTCG
Organism: Ancylobacter sp. G4_0304; assembly: GCF_047501495.1. NCBI lineage: Bacteria > Pseudomonadati > Pseudomonadota > Alphaproteobacteria > Hyphomicrobiales > Xanthobacteraceae > Ancylobacter > Ancylobacter sp. G4_0304. Next base: position 117,727 of record NZ_JAZDRM010000004.1, read on the forward strand.
AGGTGAGCCAGAAGCAAGAAAATCTCGCCGACGGCGATGGACGCGGCACCGGCCGTCTCGTCCTTGTCCTCAAGCCAATGCCCAAGCGCGTGACCGCCGATTGGATGGCCCAGCAGTGGCGTGATGGCAAGCGCACCAAGAAGAAGATCGGTGCGTATCCCTCGATGTCCCTCGTTGACGCGCGCGCGGTCTTCAAGCGCGACTTCGCGGATGTGATCCAGAAGGGCCGAAGCATCAAGATCGCAACGGATACGCGTCCTGGCACGGTCGCGGACCTATTCGAGGGCTATGTCGCGTCGCTCAAGGCCGCCGGCAAGCCATCGTGGAAGGAGACGGAAAAAGGCCTGAACAAGATTGCCGATACGCTCGGACGAAACCGCCTCGCCCGCGAGATCGAGGCCGAGGAGATCATCGAGCTAATCCGTCCGATCTATGATCGTGGCGCGAAGTCGATGGCCGATCATGTGCGGTCGTATCTCCACGCGGCCTTTGGCTGGGGTATGAAATCCGACAACGACTATCGACAGCAATCGGCTCGCCGCTTCCGCATCCCTTTTAATCCGGCCACCGGCATCCCGACGGAGCCCAAGGTCCAGGGCACGCGCTGGCTGGATGAGGACGAGTTCCTGCAGCTCTATCGTTGGCTCGAATGCCCCGATGTGCCAGTCACTCCCTCCTACCTCCGCGCCGTGCAGCTTCTCATGCTGACCGGACAGCGCGTTGAGGAGATCGCTCGCTTCCATGTCGACCAGTGGGACGCCAAAGAGCGGATCATCGACTGGTCGAAGACCAAAAACCTCCAGCCGCACGCTGTCCCGGTCCCGTCGCTCGCGGCCGAACTGATCGAGTCCATCAAGCCCAACGAATATGGATGGTTCTTCCCCTCCGCCACGGACCAGTCAAAGCCGGTCAGCCATGGCACTCTATACTCGTTCATGTGGCGTCAGCGCGATCGCGGCGTGATCCCCTACGTCACGAACCGCGATCTCCGGCGCACTTTCAAGACGCTCGCCGGAAAAGCTGGTGTGCCGAAGGAAATCCGCGATCGGCTTCAGAACCACGCCCTTCAGGACGTCAGTTCGAAGCACTACGATCGCTGGAACTACATGGTCGAAAAGCGCGCCGGCATGGCCAAGTGGGATAAGTTCGTCCGGGCGCTGCTAGCGAAGAAGAAGGGCGGCAGCGCCTTGAAGAAGGCCGCGTGAGCGGTCGCTTCATCGCTGTCACCGGCGCATTCGTCACGGCCTGCTTTGCGGTCCCGGCCCATGCAGATCCATGCGAGGCGCCTGTCCCCTCGCAGGTTGGAGTCGAGTTCTCCGGCTTGGTCCGTTATGTCGGCGACGGCGACGGTCTTTGCGTCGGGCGTACATCGGACCCCAACGAGTGGATCGAGGTGCGCCTTGCCGACTTCGATGCCCCGGAGCTGCACACGCCAGGCGGTCCCGCGGCGAAAGCGGCGCTCGAACGCGTCGCCCTTCGGCGCGAGATCACCTGCACGGCCGAACGTGGGCGCGGCGGCCGCGTCCGCTCCTTTGACCGCGTCATTGCGCGATGTTGGATCGGTGGAAAGAGCCTTGGCGATCTGCTTCGCCAGGCTGGCGTGGCCGAGGGTGGCAACTAATGCCCCGCTCGCCATTGACTCAACATAGCTTGGAAGCTATATGACCTGGGATGTTAGATTGCATGACGCCTTCGAGGCGGAGTTCCTGGCTTTTGAGCGCGAGGTTCAGACCCAATTGCTGGCAGTTGCGAAACTGCTCGGCGAATTCGGTCCGCAGCTCGGTCGGCCATACGCCGACACGCTCAACGGCTCGAAGCACGCCAATATGAAGGAGATGCGTTTCTCTGCCGCCGACGGCGAATGGCGTGCTGCCTTCGCCTTCGATCCCGAACGGAAGGCCATCCTTCTCGTTGCAGGCGACAAATCCGGCGGCAGCCAGAAGCGCTTCTACAAGCAGCTTATCGCAAAGGCGGACAGTCGGTTTTCCGCACATCTGGAAAGCCTGAAATCCGCAAAGAAGGATTGATCGATGGGCCGGAGCCTTAACGACGTCATTGCTTCTCTGCCCCGCGATCAGCAGGAGCAGATCGAAGCCCGTTATGAGGAACTGAAGCAGGAGGTTGAGGGCCTGCGCGAGATGCGTCAGATCGCCGGGAAGGCGCAGGAGGACATCGCTGCGGCGCTGAAGATAAAGCAACCGTCGGTCTCGAAGATCGAAAAGCAGGCTGACATGTACCTATCGACACTGCGCAGCTACGTTGAGGCGATCGGCGGAAAACTTGAGCTGACGGTGAATCTGCCGGGGCGGCCGGCCATCCGGCTCCAGCGTCTCAGCGATGGAACCGTCTCCCACGACAGACCTATGCGCACCGTAGCACGCCGAAAGTCGGCGGCAGCGCGGTGACACCCGATGCTCCAGTTCGATGGCAGATGGCGTTTTGACAGTCCCGGCCCGATAGAAGCCGCCGTCCAAGAGGGCTTTCGCGATCTCATCAACCGCGTTTGCGGGCAAGGCCAGCGGAAGGCTATTTTGGAGCATTTCAAGGCTCGCTTCTGCGCCGCAGCCAACACAGAGTATTGGCCGAGCACCAACGAACGGTTCGCATCCGAAGATCTCGACCGAGATATGGCGCGTGCGGAGACGAACGCCCCCATATTCATCGAGGCATTCTGGGATGCATGCCAGGAACTTCGCGCCCGCAATCCTACCATGGTCGTGCCGGATGCCGGGCGGATAAACCGCATCCTCGCGGACGCAGACGCTGGCTATCAGCTCGACCCTCCCATGCTGGTCGCAACGCGGGTCCACATTCCGATCAACGTACCCGACGCTCCCCCATCTCTCGATGTGCAGGCGCAAGCGATCATCAACGAATCTCTTGATGCCTCCCAGCACTCGTTGAGCGAAGGCAACGGCCGTCAGGCCGTCCAAGAGGTCCTTTGGCTGCTGGAGACGATCTCGACGGCGTTTCGTGGTCCTGAGATCTTAGACGGCAGCATCCAGGGTCGGTACTTCAACGAAATCATCGGCGAACTACGCCAGCGCGGCCGCGGGCATCAAGAGCAAATCCTGCAATGGATGATGACGTTGCATGGCTATCTTTCCTCGCCGACGGGTGGTGGCGTCCGTCACGGGGTCGATCTCAGGGAGGGCCTTGCGCTCCAGATCGATGAGGCACGCCTCTACTGCAACCTCATACGAAGCTATCTGACTTTCCTCATCGCAGAGCATGAGCGCCTGGCTAGGCGGGTCGCGTGACGCTTCGAATAATCAAAACGTGGGGGCTCGGCGCACTTTGAAAGCGATGCTGTCTCGCAAGTACCTCTCGCCGGAGGTCTGATGCGCTTCATCCTACCTCTTGCTGAGCAACTCGACAGAGCGGCCGCGGAACTATCGGCGGCACGTCCGCTCAGCAGCCGGATGGCGCTGATCTTAATCGACAATGCTTTCGAGCTGATGTGCCATCAAAGATGCTTAGAACTGATCGAAGAAGATAGCAGATTAGCAAGCCCAAAATTGACCCTGAAAGATAAGCTCGCTGGACGTGGGCAAAATTTTGATGCGAAGACGTCCCTGTTAAAGCGGGCAGGCTATTTCGCGGACGTTGACGTCAGATCTGTTCAGATCCTTCACGGCTATCGCAATCAGCTCTACCATGTTGGTCTGCGCGACGACCCTGTCATCGGCCCCCTCGCCCGCCTATACCTCAAACTCGTACTGAGCTACGCGCCGCAATTGCTGAGGCCGGTGCGTTTCCTGCGTTGGGAGGAGTCACTCTCCCGGGGTGAGATCATCGAACATTTTCCCGAGCTTGCGGAGACGCGGCGGTATGCTTGCAAGGTCGACGTATCGGCGTTCTGCATGCGCGTCGCCGCGCGCGTCGATCCCGACCCTCTTCTGCTCGGCAATGCATTGGCGGAGCACTTAATCGGCCTCGCAGGGAAATCGGAAACCGATTTCGGAATAATCGCTAAGGGTCGCAGCGGTAAGGATGACCCCACTCAGACCCTACGTCGTGTTCAACTCGAGGCCGACACGATCGCGGAGGTAGTGCGCCGTCATCGTGAGCGTGAGCGCCAGTTAAAAGCGACCCAGACTCCCTTTGAACCGTTCGATCCGGATCGGCTTTCCATCGCCCGCGGAAGCAGCGTTCTGATCGAGGCGAACCAAAGGCTTCTTCCTGAATGGAAGCCCCGTCATAAGAAGTTGCCGTTTGCCAGTTGGCGTCGGCAAGCAGCCAAGCTGCGGCTCGGCATGGACGATCTCGCTGTCCTGGATTGCTATGCTCGGCTCCATCAGGAAATCGACGACCTCGATGAGGTCATGGCCGAGCCCATACAAGATATGTACGGCTGGCATCAGTATCAGGAGGATCTGGCCATGGATCGCCGATGAGGCAAGGCCCTCCATTCGGAACGGCTGCTGTCGATGTGCTGTTTCAACCGCCCCGCCGGGATTTTGGGGCATCGATCTGCGAGTGAAAGCCGCCGCGCTCGCAGGCTTGCCGCGCGCTTGCCGGTTAGCTGCCGGTTTGTTGCCGACTACTCGCAGGTCGACTGTTATACTGTGCCTAAATCGACAATTACAAACCGAGGCGACAGTGAAGAAAGTTACCCCCGATGGAAGCCAAATAAAGAGGCTCCGCACCAACGCCGAGCGTGTCTCGACACAGAAAGAATTGGCCTATGAGGTTCGGGTCAGCGAACGGACGCTTCGCGAGATCGAAAACAAAAATGCGCCTGTACCAGTAGACGTTCTTGACCGACTTGCGAAGGTTTTGAACGTCCGCCGGGAGCAAATCTCGTTTCCTTGTGATGCCACTCAATCAAAGACCGCGGGCGCCGGCGAGGTTTTCTCTGCTGTCATTGCTGAGATGCGCGAAGAGCGTTTGGTTTCCCGGTACGACTACGACCTCGCAAATGTGACGATGGATGAAGGTCTGCTGTTCAAGCAGGCAAACAGCTCGAACGACTTCGCTTGCGAAATTATGATCTCGCTGACGGATGAGGCGGCTGAGTACGCGGAAGAGCTGATCGGCATTTTGGACGGCCTAACGTGGTCCGTCCGGAGCATCCTAGAGAAGGTGGCCCCAAGCGAAGAAATCGCCGTTCGCCGCCGGATCAAGCAGCTCTTGGTCTTGCTCAGGGGCAATGACGTTTGGGTCTATCATACTCATCTTTTCCGCCGCTTGCCCGAACGACATACGCCCATGCCGGAAGGCGAATATGCCGACCTCTCGTCGCGCTTCATCATCGCGCTTGCAGCGCCCGCCGAGTGGGGGGAAACGTCAATTCGCGTTCCTATCGACCATGGCCAGCCGTTCATTCTCCCGGCCTGGGACTCCGACAAGAAAGGTGGCAAAGGCTGATGGCTGAGGCTCAATCTACCAACGAAGAAACGCTGACCGAAAACCTCGCTTTTGCCGAGGTGCTTGCTTGGTCTGCTACGCGTCCGGCTTGGCAACGAGATGCTTTGCGCCGACTTGTTCAGAGCGGCATCCTTGGCAGCGAGGAGATCGACGAACTTCTCGAAATTTGCCTTGATCCAGCGCTGCCTCACACGCCGTTGTCAGACGCAGATGTCTCGTCACAAAGTATCTTAGGTGCACCGGTCAGCGTGTTGCGTATCGAGAATCCAACCGGCGTCAATGCCCTGGCCTTCGATCAAAAACTCGAATTCGCGCAGGCGGGACTGTCGATCGTGTACGGCGACAATGGGTCAGGCAAATCTGGCTATGTCCGTATCCTGAAGCACGCCTGCCGGACACGCGACCGCAACAACAAGATCTTGCGTGACGTGGAAGATGCGGCAGCTACCCCGCAGACCGCCAACATTGTGTTCCTACGTGGTGCCACGGAGGATCAATTCGCATGGAGCCCGGAAGCGCCGAGCCACGCTGACCTTCCGTCGATAAGCATTTTCGACTCCAGAAGCGCCAACGTGCACGTCGAGAAGACGAACGCCGTGGCCTACATTCCCCAGCCAATGCGTGTCTTGGAAGCGTTGGCTACGGCCTGTGATCAGGTCAAGGCAAAGCTCGATGATCGGCTTGCCGCCATCAATGCGAAAACGCCGCTGGCAATTAAAGAGCCCCAACTTGGTGCCGATACCGCTGCCGGCGCTTTCGTGCGCAGCCTCTCCACAAAATCAAGCATCGCTCAGCTCGACCTGCTGGCGCAATTGTCAGAGGCGGAAACCTCCCACCTCGCCGCGCTGGAAAGCGATCTCGCACAAGAACCGAAACGAGCCGCTGCGAAAATCACCGCGCAGAAAGCACGCCTTGATGATGGCATCGGCAAGCTCAAGAATCTGGTCGACACGGCATCTCCTGCGGCGTTTGCGATGCGCTCCTCCTTGAAATCCGACTGGGAAACCAAAGCCGAGAGCGCGAAATTGGCATCCGACGCGTTGTTCGCCGCTTCGCCGCTTCCTGACGTGGGGAAGGCGACATGGCGCGCTCTTTGGGAGGCCGCCCGGAAATACTCCGATGGCATCGCATATCCGAGCAGGACATTCCCGCATCCAACGGGCCATGATGAGTTGTGCGTGCTTTGCCAACAGCCCATGGAAAAAGATGCGATTGAGCGCCTCGTGACGTTCGAGACGTTCGTTAAGGGCTCGACAAAAGCCGACGAAGACGCCGCGGAAGAGGCCTATAGCGATGCGATAAAACAAGCCGCCGCTAAGCATATGAGCGCTGCGGCCCGCCGCCAGTTCGTTAGCCTCATTGAGACCGAGATCGGGGACGTCTCTCTTGCCGGTGTTGTGAGAGAATGCAGTACGCGGGCGGCTTGGCGGCTTCGATCTTTCGTCCGTAGCAAGACCGCTCCCGAGCAACTCACTGCCTTCCCAGCCACTGCACTCGCCGCGCTATCTGTCCGCCTTGCGAGTCGTGCGCTTCAACTGTCAGCCGATCAAAACAGCCCAGAGCACCTTGCCTTGGTGAAGGAATATCGAGAACTGAAAGATCGAGAGGCACTCGGCCCTCTACTCGCGGACATTAAAGCCGAGATTGAGAGGCGCAAAGAGGCCGAAATCATAACCAAGGCCGCAAAGGATACGGCAAAACGATCCGTTACGACTAAGAATAAGGAATTGTCTGACAAGCTTGTTACGAACGCCTTACGCGGTCGATTCGCGCGTGAGATTGATAAGCTCAAGTTGGCTAGAATGCCGGTCGAGCTTCGGAAAGTCAAAGATTCGAATGCTGTGTCATATTTTCAAGTTTGTCTCGTTGAGAAACCTGATGAGCCTGTGGGCGAGATTTTCAGCGAGGGCGAACATCGTTGCGTCGCACTCGCTGCATTCCTGGCCGAGCTTGTCACATCCAAACAATACTCCAGTATTGTGTTCGACGACCCTATGTCATCGCTCGATCACATTCATCGCAGGGCGGTAGCAGCGCGACTTGTAGAGGAGGCTGAGCACCGGCAGGTCATCGTGTTTACACACGATCTGACGTTTCTTTTCGAGTTGCGTCGCGAAGCGGACGCAAAAACGCGCTCCATCCAGTATCAGACAGTTTGTCGCAAACAGAGCCGACCCGGCTTTGTGGAGTCAGAGCTGCCGATGAAGGCGAAATCAGCGCAACAATTGGCGCAATCCCTGCGCTCGGAGCTGAAAGAAGCAAAGCACCAATTTGATACATGGCCGGATGCTCGGCGGACTATCTTCTGCAAAGGCATCATCGAGCAACTTCGAGAATCTTGGGATCAAGGCATCGCAGACTTTGTATTTCCGGTCCTTGCTCGATTCGATAACGCCATAAAGGGCAACAGTCTATTCAAGCTCGCGATCATCAGCGATGACGACGTTAAGACCGTAACAGCAGCGCGAGGCCGGTTGTCGGAAGAGATGCATACGTCCGCGGAAACCCTGAACCCTGAGACTGTTTCTCATGCCGATCTGATAGCCGAAGTCGTGAAACTGGAGACGTGGCTAGGTAGCATCCAGCAGCGCCAGAAGGAGGCCAAGGCTCCCGTCACCTCCTATGCTTAAGCGATTTCGCTGCATGCGCCTCGACCGCCCAGCGGCGCTCAGATAGCCACGAGACAGTAAAACCGTGTCGCGCACCCTCGCTCACGCCGATCCGGGCTTGACTCTCGTTCCTGAAAGATAGAACAAATAGCGAACATGACGAAGAACCCGCCCTTGGAGGTCAAGAACGAGCTTGCGGCCCGAGCCCGCCATAGAGTCTTTGCGCGCGCAGATCGAAAAGATCGAAGGTCGCAGCCGGCGCGCCAAATCGGTTCTCCCCTTCGGGATTGCCGAGGTCGACTCGCGCCTACCCGGCGGAGGACTCGCGCTCGGCGCCCTGCATGAGATCGCCGGCGGCGGCAACGGCGCGATCGATGGAGCCGCTGCCGCCCTCTTCAGCGCCGGGATCGCCGCCCGCACGAAGGGCAAGATCCTTTGGTGCATCACGCGCCCCGACCTCTTCGCGCCAGCGATCGCCCAAGCAGGCCTTGCATCCGATCGCGTGATCTATCTCGAAGCCGGCGACGACAAGACCGTGCTCGCCTGCATGGAGGAAGGCCTGCGCCACGGTGGCCTGGGCGCCGTCCTTGGTGAAGTGGCCCGACTTTCCATGACCGCCTCGCGGCGCCTGCAACTGGCGGCCGAAGGCACCGGATCGATCGGGATCGCGCTGCGACGCTGGCGGCGACAGACAGAGGCTACAGACTTCGGCCAGCCTACAGCGGCGATGACGCGCTGGCGCGTCTCCGCTTTGCCTTCGACATCGCTTCCCGTTCCGGGCGTGGGTCGAGCCCGCTGGCTGGTCGAACTGATCCGCGCTCGCGCGGGCGAAAGTGCAGATTTCGAAGTGGAGGCGTGCGATGACACGGGTCGTCTCGCTCTTCCTGCCGAGCTGGTCCACCGACCGGCTACGGCGGAAGGCTGGCGACGCGGCGCCTCCGGCTGAGGCGCCGCTCGTCCTGATTGGCCGCGACGGGAACAGGCGGGTGGTGCTGGCGGCTGACGCCGCTGCCCGCGCTGCTGGCCTGCGCGTTGGCATGCCCGTCACCAAGGCCCAGGTCCTGGCGCCCGGACTCATCGTGCAGGACGCCGACCCGGTAGGCGACGCCGAGGCGCTCGACCGGCTCGCGGCCTGGCTCCTCCGATACGCTCCCGTCGTCGCTCCCGATCCGCCGGACGGGATCATCATCGACTCGACGGGCGCCGATCATCTCCATGGCGGCGAAAGTGCGATGCTGGACGGCCTCATCGGCCGGCTTGCCATGTCCGGGATCGCGGCTCGGGGCGCGATCGCCGACACCTGGGGCGCTGCGCACGCTCTGGCCCGCTATGCCCCGCAGATCGCACCGGACCGACATGGCGCATCCATAATGGAGCCTTTGCCGCTCGCAGCGCTGCGCATCGCCGCGTCCACCGTCGCCGCCCTGCGGACACTCGGTTTCGATACGGTCGGCGACCTTCTCGCGCAGCCTCGGGCGCCGCTCACCTTGCGCTTCGGCCCCCAAATCGGCCGCCGCATCGATCAAGCCCTCGGCCAGGCGGCCGAGCCGATCGAGCCGGTCCGGCCGGTCGATCTCATCGAAGTGCGCCGCGCCTTCGCCGAGCCGATCGCCGCGGCCGAGACCATAGCCCGGTATATCGCCAAGCTCGTCGGCCAGCTCTGCGAGCGTCTCGAGGCCGGCGGCTTGGGCGCTCGCAGACTTGACCTCATCTGCCACCGCGTCGACAGCCGCGCCCAAGCCGTCAGGGTCGGCATGGCAACGCCGGTCCGCGACGTTAAGCGCCTGACGCGTCTGCTCTGCGACAGGATCGAGACCATCGAACCCGGCTTTGGCATCGAGGTGATGACGCTCGCCGCGAGCGTCGCCGAGCCGCTTGAGCGCAGACAGATCGTCAATTCCCTCATCGAGGAAAGCACACCGGACGTCTCCGATCTCATCGACACGTTGATGAACCGGGTGGGCGAGCGCGCCCTTTATCGGCTTGCTCCCGTCGCAAGCGACGTTCCCGAGCGATCCGTCTGCCGCATCCCGGCAATGGCGGCCGACACGGGGGCGGGCTGGCCCGGCCATTGGCCGAGGCCCTCGCGCCTCCTGCCTCATCCCGAGTTGGTCGAGACGGTGGCGCTGTTGCCCGACCATCCGCCGGTCTCCTTCACCTGGCGCGGCGTGCGCCGGCGCCTGCGTCGCGGCGACGGCCCGGAGCGCGTCTTCGGCGAATGGTGGAAGCGTGACGCCGAGCTGGTCGCCGTGCGCGACTATTTCCGGGTCGAGGACGACGCCGGCGAGCGTTACTGGCTCTACCGCGCTGGCGATGGCGAGGACACGGCCACGGGCTCGCACCGATGGTTCATCCATGGGGTCTTCGGATGAGTGAGCCCCGCTACGTCGAGATTCAGGTCACCTCGCATTTCAGCTTCCTGCGCGGTGCGTCGTCCTGCGAGGAGCTGTTCGCCCAGGCGGCGCTTGCCGGGATCGAGGCGGTGGCCGTCGTTGACCGCAACTCCCTCGCCGGCATCGTGCGCGCTCATGAGGCCGCGAAGACGACCGGCGTGCGCCTGATCGTCGGATGCCGCCTCGACCTCGCCGACGGCACGTCGGTGCTGGTCTATCCGACCGACCGCCCCGCCTATTCGCGCCTCTGCCGTCTGCTCTCGCTCGGCAAGGGTCGCGGCGGCAAGGCCAAGTGCATTCTCGAATGGCCGGACCTCGTAGCTTATGGCGATGGCCTGGTCGCCGTCCTTGTGCCCGACTTGGCCGATGACGAGTGCGGCTTCAGATTGCGCCGGCTTCGCGACGCGTTCGGTGACCGCGCCTACGTCGCCCTCACGCTACACCGTCGCCCCAATGACCAGCTTCGCCTTCACGAGCTGTCGAACCTCGCCGCGCAAATGCGCGTGCCCGCGGTGGTGACGAACGACATCCTCTTTCACGAGCCGGGTCGCCGCATCCTGCAAGACGTCGTGACCTGCATCCGCCACAACGTCACGATCGACACCCTCGGCGATCGGCGCGAACGTCACGCCGACCGCTACATCAAGCCGCCGGAGGAGATGCACCGGCTGTTCAGCCGCTATCCGGAAGCGCTTGCTCGCTCTCTCCAGATCGCTGATCGCTGCCGCTTCAGTCTCGACGAGCTTGCCTATCAATATCCGGAGGAGCGTGACGATCCGGCGCTCTCGCCGCAAGAAACGCTGGCGAGGCTGACCTGGGAAGGCGCGTCGGAGCGCTATCCCGAGGGCGTACCCGACAGCGTGACCGCCGCGCTCCAGCATGAGCTGCGGCTGATCGAAAAGCTGGATTACGCGCCCTACTTCCTGACAGTGAATTCGATCGTTCGCTTCGCCCGATCGAAAGACATCCTCTGCCAGGGTCGCGGCTCGGCCGCCAACTCCGCAGTCTGCTATGTCCTCGGCATCACTTCGATCGATCCCGGCCGCAACGATCTTCTCTTCGAACGCTTCGTCAGCGAGGAGCGGCGCGAGCCGCCCGACATCGATGTCGATTTCGAGCACGAGCGGCGCGAGATCGTCATGCAATGGGTGTTCGACACCTACGGCCGTGACCACGCCGCGCTCTGCTCCACCGTCATTCGCTACCGCGCTAAGGGCGCGCTGCGTGATGTCGGCAAGGCGCTCGGCCTGCCCGAAGATCTGATCGGCACCTTGTCGTCGCAGGTCTGGGCCTGGTCCGAGGAAGGCGTCGAGCCAAAGCATGTTGAGGAGCTGAACCTCAATCTCGCCGACCGCCGCCTTCGCCTGACCCTCGATCTCGCGCGACAGCTCATGGGCGCGCCACGCCATCTCAGCCAGCATCCAGGCGGCTTCGTCCTAACCCATGACAGGCTCGACGATCTGGTCCCGATTGAGCCCGCTGCGATGAAGGACCGGCAGGTCATCGAGTGGGACAAAGACGATATCGACGCGCTCAAGTTCATGAAGGTCGACGTCCTGGCGCTCGGGATGCTGACCTGCATGAAGAAGGGGCTGGATCTTCTGTCCGAGCACAAGGGTGTCAATCTCGACCTCGCCTCCATCCCGGCCGAGGACCCGCGCACCTACGCGATGATACGAAAGGCGGACACGCTCGGCACTTTCCAGATCGAGAGCCGGGCCCAAATGTCGATGCTGCCGCGGCTCAAGCCACGCACTTATTACGATCTCGTCGTGCAGGTCGCGATCGTCCGACCAGGTCCGATCCAGGGCGACATGGTGCATCCCTATCTTCGTCGCCGGGAGGGCCTTGAGCCCGTCCACTACCCGAAGCCCGAGCTGGAGAAGGTGCTCGGCAAGACTCTCGGCGTGCCGCTGTTTCAGGAGCAGGCGATGCGGGTCGCGATCGAATGCGCCGGCTTCACGCCCGGCGAGGCCGACATGCTCCGCAAGTCGATGGCCACCTTCAAGTTCACGGGCGGCGTCTCGCATTTCCGGGACAAGCTGATCGGCGGCATGGTGGCCAACGGCTACGAGCAGGCGTTCGCCGAGCAGACCTTCAAACAATTGGAGGGCTTCGGCAGTTACGGGTTTCCGGAAAGCCACGCAGCCTCCTTTGCGCTGATCGCCTACGCCTCAGCCTGGCTCAAATGCTGGCATCCTGAAGTGTTCTGCGCCGCGCTGCTGAACAGTCAGCCCATGGGCTTCTACGCGCCGGCGCAGATCGTGCGTGACGCGCGTGATCATGGCGTCGAAATCCGTCCGGTCTGCGCCAACGCATCCCGATGGGACTGCACGCTCGAGCCCGCCGGCAGCGAAGAGCGGTTCGCCGTTCGCCTGGGTCTGCGCATGGTTAAAGGCCTCGCCAATGCCCACGCCGCGGCGATCGTCACGGCCAGGGCGGATCAGCCCTTCGGCTCGGTAGACGATCTATGGCGCCGTGCCGGCATCCCCGTCGCGGCGCTCACGCAGATCGCCGAAGCGGACGGATTTCGACCGCCCTTCGGCCTGGCACGCCGCGAGGCGCTATGGGCGATCAAGGCTCTGCGCGATGAGCCGCTCCCGCTCTTTGCCGCCGCGTCGGCCCGAGAGACGGAGATCGTGCCGGAGGTCGCCGAACCGGCGGTCATCCTCCGCCCGATGACGGCGGGTGGTGAAGTCGTTGAGGACTATCGGCATGTCAGCCTGTCGCTGCGGGACCATCCCGTCTCGTTCCTGCGTCGGGAGCTGCGCCGTCGTCGCATGGTCACCTGCCAAGAGGCGATGGACGCGAAAGATGGCCGGTCGCTGGAGGCGGCCGGCATCGTGTTGGTGAGACAGCGGCCTGGCAGCGCCAAGGGCGTCATGTTCATCACGCTCGAAGACGAGAGCGGAATCGCCAATCTCGTCGTTTGGCCCAAGGTCTTCGAGCAGAACCGACGCACCATCCTGTCGGCCGGCATGATCGCCGTGCGCGGGCGCGTTCAGCGCGAAGGCGAAGTCGTTCACCTCGTAGTCCAACGGCTGACCGATCTCTCCGCTGAGCTGGCGAGCGTCGGCGAGCGCGACACGGCCTTTCCGTTGCCACACGGTCGGGGCGACGAATTCCATCATGCCTCCCCGACGCCCGACCCGCGCGGCCTTGCGCCGAAGGGACTGCGCACGCGCGACATGTACGTCCGCGATCTGCATATCGACTCGATCAAGGTGAAGACCCGAGACTTTAGATAAAAGTGTAGAATAGGCTTCTGCGCGACTCATGCCGCGACCACGCAACTCTAGGAAGCGAAGCGACCTGAACGAATATGCGCCTCTATCACTTCACTTCGCAGAAATATGGGTTGCTCGCTCTCAAGCAACGTCGTCTGAAGATTGCACGCATCAACGAGCTGAACGATCCCTTCGAATTTCTTGGATGGAACCTCCGCGACAAGCGCGTCCGCGCGTTTATGCGCAACTGGAAGAATGAACGGGATCGCGAATTCGGCATCGTATGTTTTAGCCGCAAATGGTCCCACCCCATGCTTTGGGGCCATTACGCCGAAAAGCACCATGGCATGGCTATCGGCTTTGATGTGCCGGACGGGAACGACACTTATCATCCCGTGAAGTACCGCCGAGCACGTTTGCCGGCACCATCCGACCGCGAAATCATCAGCGCAGACGTCGATGATCTGCTGCTCACCAAGTTCACCGCGTGGAGGTACGAGTCCGAATACCGTTGCTTTAGCCGCCTTGCCGACAGTATCCACGAAGGGAACTTGTACTTCGAGGCCTTCACCGACGAGTTGAAGCCGGTGGAGGTGATCGTCGGCGATCGTTCGACGATCACCAGGGCGGACCTGGCTGAAGCGCTGGGCGACGCCCTCACTCATGTGACCTCCTATAAGGCACGGCCGGCGTTCGGGAGCTTCAACGTAGTAAGGAACAAGAACGACACCCTCTGGAGGTGACACCGATGGAACCGAGCGCGGCCGACCTCCTATCGGCCAATCTGGCACGGCTACACGCCGGCGAAGAGGAGCTTCGAGAGAAGGCTCTGGGGATGATCGCAGCGGACGACCGCCTGGGACTGCATCTGGCGGTGACCGAGGCAGCGATGGACCTCGCCGACATACTGCGACAGTTCCAAACCGCCGACGAAGATTTGAAGGTCGTTCAAATTCTCGGCATGCGCACGTTCAACGCATTTGGGGCAAGCATCAAACTCGCGCTGTCAGGCTACAGCCAGAACAGTGCGCTCATTCTTCGCGATGTGCTCGAGACGACTTTCCTCCTAAGCTATTTCGCCGGCGATCGAAGTCTGATTGGACGTTGGCGTCTCGCTGATGAGAAGGCGCGTCAGAAAGAATTCGGGCCGGTAAAGGTGCGCGAAGCCATCGACGCTCGCGACGGCTTCACCGGCAAAAAGCGCTACGAAACCTACAAAATGTTTTCCGAACTCGCTGGCCACCCGACGATGAAGTCCGCGTTCATGATCAGGCCACAGCGCGAAGGCAACGCCGTGATCGGTCCCTTTGTAGAGTCGACCACCCTGGACGCGGTTGTCTCGGAAATCGGGAAACTCGCGGTTCAGGTCGGCGAGCAGCTCACTGTGTTCTTTCCACCGACGTGGGGTAGCGGCCTTCCAAGCCGACTAGCGTTCGCTACGCTCAAGCAGCGATGGATCGGTACATTCTATCCGGCCGCCGCGTCTACCTTGGACTAGACCTTGAGGGGAAAGCCTTCCCCTGCGCCCGAGCCCGTCGGTCTCGGTCGACCCCTTCTGCGGGGCGGCTGCCCCACAACGCCCCGCTGAGAGTGAGAGTGCGGAGGGATTTTCCGTGACGGGTTGAGGGCTGGAGAAGAGGTCTCCGGCGCCCGTCATGGAGATTGGTCCCATGACCCAGGTTTCAGTTCTAGACGCGCGCCGCGACACCAGCGGCGGCTACAAGGTCGATGTCGGCCGCGGAGAGCGGATCGGCCGCGTCTCGTCAGAGTGGTTTTCCCGGCCCGCGGACGAGCGATATCTGTCACTGTCCGAGCTGGCGCGCTCCGTCCGCAACCGCGCCGATCGCAGCCGCACGCGCGTTGTGGAAAGCCCGCTCATCCATGTGGAGGCGAACCGCAGCGACCCGGAGCGGTTGGCGCTCATCCTGCCGGGCACAGATACGCCGATTGCACCCACGCACTGGAGCTTCGGCCAACTGGCCAGCCTGGTCGGTGCGCCGGCCGCATATCTGCGCCAGCTCCCGGCGCCGCTGGCCGCGATCAACCTGCAATATGGCCTGACGTCCAATCGGGCGGAGCAGATCAAGACGCTCGAAACCGATACCGGTCGGCTCGAGCTGCGCGCCGTCACCGGGCCGGATTACGGCCGCATCTTCGATCACGAGCTGGTCGAGGCGGTGCAGCGCATCGCCGGCAACGGCACTGGCGACACGCGCTGGAAGGTGCCCGGCGTCCTCGACTGGTCGACCGGGATCTACAATCCGCGCGTCGACATCACCAAGGATACGACCACCCTCTATGCCTCAGATCGCGACGTCTTCCTCTTCCTCGTCGACGATTTGAACCCGATCGAGGCCGGACGGCTGCCGGACGGCTCGCCGGATCTCTATTTCCGGGGCTTCTACTGCTGGAACTCAGAGGTCGGCGCCAAGACGCTCGGGATGGCGAGCTTCTATCTGCGCGCGGTTTGCCAGAACCGCAATCTGTGGGGCGTCGAGGACTTCGAGGAGATCACGATCCGCCACTCCAAATACGCCGCCAATCGCTTCGCCCATGAGGCCGCGCCGGCGCTGGCGAACTTCGCCAACTCCTCTCCGCTGCCTTTCGTCAACGGCATCAAGATGGCCCGCGAGCGGATCGTGGCGCGCACCGACGAGGATCGTACCGACTTCCTGCGCCGCCGTGGCTTCTCGAAGGCCGAGACCGGCAAGATCATCGACGCGGTCCTGACGGAGGAAGGTCGCCCGCCCGAGAGCATTTTCGATTTTGTGCAGGGCATCACCGCCGTCGCACGCGACAAGCCCCATCAGGACGCTCGCCTCGACATGGAGGCTAAGGCGAAGAAGCTGCTCGATCGAGCCGCCTGACATCCGCAAAGCCGGAGATGCGGATTTCCGTGTCTCCGGCTTTGCGCTTCCGCGTGTCCTCAATTCCGGTCCTCGGCGCTGCCCCCTTTAGAGGAAGAGGGCGGCGCTTCGCTTCGTGACGGGTTTAGGGCTGAGAGAGAGTCTCTCGGCGCCCGTCGCGGAGACTACCCCGATGGCTACTGCCGTTCAGAAGATCACCCTGTCGTCCTCGCGCGACATCCCCTTCAACAAACTGGTTCTGTCCCAGTCCAACGTCCGGCGCGTGAAGGCCGGCGTCTCGATCGAAGACCTGGCGGCCTCGATCGCCCGTCGCGGCCTGATCCAGAGCCTCAGCGTCCAGCCCGTCATCGACGCGGAAGGTGTTGAGACCGGCATGTTCGAGGTTCCGGCCGGTGGCCGTCGCTTCCGCGCCCTCGAACTGCTGGTGAAGCAGAAGCGCCTCGCCAAGATCGCACCGGTGCCCTGCATCGTACGCGACAATGACAGTGAGATCCTCGCCGAAGAGGTCTCGCTCGCAGAGAACATCGAGCGTGCTCCGCTCCATCCCCTCGATCAGTTCCGCGCCTTTCAGGACATGCGCGCCAAGCATATGACCGAGGAGGAAATCGCCGCGGCGTTCTTCGTGCCCGTCAACATGGTCAAGCAGCGGCTGCGACTTGCCTCGGTCTCGCAGGCGCTCCTCGACGTCTATGCCGACGACGGCATGACGCTGGAGCAGCTCATGGCGTTCACGGTCTCCGAAGACCATGCGCGCCAGCAGCAGGTCTGGGACACGATCAAGGACGCCTGGTCCAAGGAACCCTACCAGATCCGGCGTATGCTGACCGAGACGACGGTGCGCGCTTCCGACAAGCGTGCCATCTTCGTCGGCATCGAGGCCTATGAAGCGGCGGGCGGCACCGTCATGCGCGACCTGTTCCAGTCCGACGACGGCGGATGGCTTCAGGACGCGGGCCTCCTCGACCGCCTCGTTGGCGAGAAGCTGAAGGCCGAAGCCGAGACGATCGCGGCCGAAGGGTGGAAGTGGATCGAAGTGGCCGTGAGCTTCCCGTACGATGCGGCACGCGGCCTGCAGGAGATCACCGGCACGCCGCTCGACCTCTCGCCCGAAGAGCAGGCGACCATTGACGCGCTGAACGCCGAAATGGCGAAGCTGGAAGCCGAGTATCAGGACGCCGACGAGCTGCCGGATGAGGTGGATCAGCGTCTGGGCGAAATCGAGACCGCGCTCGCGAGCTTCGAGGATCGTCCGGTTCACTACGAGCTGGCTGACATCGCCATCGCCGGCGTGTTTGTCAGCATCGACGCCAACGGCTCGCTGACGGTGGATCGCGGCTTTGTCCGCCCCGAGGACGTTCCAGTTATCCCGGTCGACGGCAACGGCGACGGCGACAGCGGCTCGGAGACCGATAGCGTATCGGGCGCAACCGCCGGCCAGACGGTCCAGCGCGCCGTCATTACCATCGGCGGCCAGCCCACCGAGACTGAAGATGACGACGAAGACGACGCCATCAAGCCGCTGCCCGAGCGCCTGGTCATCGAGTTGACCGCCTACCGCACGCTCGCGCTTCGCGACGCCGTCGCGAACAACCCGCATGTCGCCATGACGGCGCTGCTGCACAAGTTCGTCTCGGACCGGTTCATGACCCGCATGTATAACGGCGCCATGGAAGCGGGCGTGAAGCACATCTACTTCCCCGCGCAGGACGAGAGTCTCGCCGACAGCCCTCCCGCCCGTGCGGTGCAGGAGCGGCACGACGCCTGGGCGAGCGACATCCCGAAAGACGACGATGCGCTTTGGGATTGGCTGGCTGGCCTGGACGACACCAGCCGCATGGCGCTGCTGGCCCACTGCGTCAGCTACGGCGTCAACGCCCTTTACGAGCGGCCGAATCCGCACAGCTCCAGCGGTGTGTCGCAGCATACGCTCGACATGCGGCTCACCCAGGCCGACCGCCTGACGCGCGCGACCGGGCTGGACATGGTGGAGGCCGGCTGGCGTCCGACCTTCGGCAACTACCTCAATCGCGTAACCAAGCCGCGCATCCTCGAAGCAGTCCGCGAGGCGAAGGGCGAACAGGCCGCCCAACTCATCGACCACCTGAAGAAGGGCGATATGGCCAAGGAGGCCGAACGGCTCCTGGCCGATAGTGGCTGGCTGCCCGAGCCGCTGCGGCTCGCTGATGTTGCCGATCAGCCTGAGGGCGGCGACGCCGGTGACGCCGAGGCGCTGCCGGACTTCCTCGCTGGTGACGATGACGAGGTGATCGAAGCCGACGAGGATGCGTCCGACCTGATCGCTGCCGAATAGGCCACTTGGCGGGGAGCGACGCTGATCGCTCCCCGTTGCTTGTCTCAAGGAGCCTTAGATGGAAACATCCGGCACCGACGCGCCGCGCCGCGTCGTCTTCCAATATCTCGTCCCGGTTCACGTCGAGGTCGAAGATGGCCTCGTCTGCCGCGTGACGGTGATCGACGAAACGCCCGTGCTCGATCCCACCGTCGTCGAAGGCGACAGCGCCTACCTCAAGGACGCGGTGCGCGCCTCCGACGACGGTCAGCCGTGGCCGTCCTGGCAGTTCGGCTACTGAACCAAACCACACCCCAACATCCACCTCGAGCCCGGCCCTACGCCGGGCTCTTTTCGTTTCAGGAGACCGCCATGGCGGACTATTTCACACGCTTCTCGTGCCTGCTGGACGTGGGCACGGTCGAGAACGCTGCTCGCGCGCTCGACATCTACAACGACCTGATGGCGCAGAATGCCGCCGAAGATCCTCCGGCCGAGCCGTTTTTACTGTCCATCGAGCCCGAGCATGGTGCCACGCGCCTCTGGATGCGCGATCCCGGCACCGCCGACCCCCAGCTCCTCATCACCTTCGTGACGCGGTGCGCCGAGACCTTTGGCCTCGCCGGACGCTGGGGATTCCAATGGGCGGGCGTCGCCTCCGAGCCGCGCATCGATGGCTTCTCCGGAGGTGCCCATGTCCTCGACCTGACGACGGGGCAGACCGTCGAATGGATGAGCAGCGGCCGCTGGCTCGCCGACCGCCTAGCTGCGGGAGGCGCGTCATGAGCATCCCGGATCATGCGCGCTCCAATTTCAAGACGCTGCTTCGCGCCGCAGCGGACGGCAACCTCGCGCTTATGGAATGCGCGGACTCTGCCACCGGGCAGACCCGCTACGTCATCTGCGCGGTCGGCCGCGATGATGGCGCCTACGTGTTCACGCCATTCGGTCACCTTGCCGACGGCGATCCCTACGAGGCGTACACGCCCCCAAGTGGCGGTGACGGCATCGAAGATTGATATCCGCTACCAGACCGCGACTTCCCATTGGCCGTTCACGCGCGCGAAGCCGACCGGCCGGTTCTGCGGTGTGGCGTTGGCCCGCGTCGTGTCCATCGTGAGCTGCGTCATGCACGTCACGCCAGGACCGACGCCACCCGGAGAGCAATCGCCGAGTTTCAGCGTCGCATTGGCAAGCGACGTTCCCGTGAACAGCCGGTGACGGCGGACTGCGGCGATCGCTTCTTCCTCGCTCGGCTGCGCGACGCCGGCGACGGCCGCGGCAGACAAACCGCCCGGCGAGATCATCGGTCGCGCGACGAATCCCGCGCCGAACCCCACCACGAGGCACCCCGCCGCCAGCATGCCGATCGCGCTTCCCTTCATCTCCGTCTCCCTTGACCTCTCTCGGTGAAGCAAGCGCGCGCCCTCGATCGTCGAGGCTGCCGCCCGCCATGTGTCGGATGAACAAGTGTAGCGGCGCGCGGCCCGCCTCGGAAGATGAAGCGGCCAAAAGGTCATTCCGCACGCCAGAGTGAGAGGCCGGCCGAGACGGGGTCGAGCCGGTGCGGTCGAGAGAGAGCGCCCGACGGCTCCTCCGTTTCCCGCTCTCCGAGGTGCCCCCCATGACCGAGACTACAGCCCACGCTGAACAACCCGTCGACCGCTCGGCGGTGCTTGTTCCGGATGCTCGTCGAATAGATTTCCTTCCGACCCTCTTCGGCCGCCAGCATTTCCTGATCGGAGAGATGACGGTCTATTATCACATGGAGCGTCTCAGCCCGCGCGATTATCGAGGCGGTCTCTGGGACTTCTATCAGCGCGATGGCAAGCCGCTTTACCTCGCGCCAGCCTCCAAGCCCCGCCTTCAGATCATATGCGACACGAACGGCTATGAAGGCGAGGTGTCCGCCGGGGCGGCAGGGATCATCGCGACGCTGTTCGCCTTTTCCCATCTCTCCTTCCAATATCCCGTCGACCTGATGGCGGAGGGATACAGCCGCCTTTACGACTATGCGGCGGAGCACCCCGAGTCCGCCGAGATCTTCCAGGCGATCGATTGAGCGCTGCGACCCGCCGAGCGCCTGGCCTTCCGGTCAGGCGCTTTTTTCATGCCTGCCGTTCAGAGGAAGAGGTTCGCCGGGACGGGTTTGAGCCGGTGCGGTCGAGAGAGAGCGCCTGCCGGTTCCTCCGTTTCCCGCTCTCCCGAGGTGACCTCCATGACTATCGCTTCCGCATCCGCGGCCGTTCCGGCTGCGCCGTCTCCGCTTGCCGCGAGCCCGGCGCCGGCCGCCATCCTCGCCGCAGCCCACCACCTTCTTCCGCATCTTGAGCGGGGCCAGCCCGTCGATGCCGCGACGCTGCGCGGTGCGATGGAGGCGGCATTCGGCGCTTCCGACACGTCTGGCGCCTGGGACTGGAAGACGGCCTACGAGGCCTGCGAAGTGGCGACGGTGCTGTTTCTGCGCAAATACGGAAAGGCGGTTTTCCGCAAGTCCGGATCTCCGGCCGCCAGCCTCCCGATGCTGGCCAAGATCGCGAGCCTGTTGCCGACACATACCCGGCGTTCTGAGGAGACGCAGGCCTTCCAGCAGTTCTCGACGCCGGTGTCCCTCGGCCTCGCTGCGCTCGCTGCCGCCGCCATCACACCTGTCGATCGTGTGCTGGAGCCCTCGGCCGGAACCGGGCTGCTCGCGGTCCTGGCCGAAACGGCGGGTGCGACGCTGATGCTCAACGAGCTGGCCGAAACCCGTGCAGCGCTTCTTTCCTCCCTCTTTCCGGCCATCCCCGTCACGCGATTCGACGCCGCCCAGATCGATGACCATCTCGATCCGACCGCTATGCCAAGCGTCGTACTGATGAACCCGCCCTTTTCTGTAATGGCGAATGTCAGCGGCCGAGTAGCCGACGCGGCCTATCGCCATGTCGCCTCGGCCCTCGCCCGGCTCGCCGATGGCGGACGGCTCGTGACGATCACGGGCGCCAGCTTCGCGCCTGAGCTACCTGCCTGGCGCGACGCCTTTGTCCGCTTGCAGCAGCGCGGACGTGTCGTGTTCACGGCGGCGATCGACGGCTCGGTCTATGCCAAGCATGGCACGACCATCGAGACCCGCCTGACCGTCATCGACAAGGCACCCGCCGACGACCCCACCGCGTTTCCGCCATCGGCTGGCCTCGCGCAGGATGTGGCGACGCTGCTCGGCTGGATCGAAACCCAGGCCCCGTCGCGCCTGCCGGTCGCGCTGCCGCCGCTCGCGTCTATCGCACCGACGCCCCGCACCGTGCGCGGCTATCTCGCCCGCGCCACGTCATCGTCGCCAAGCCGAGCGATAGCCGAACCAGAGGGCGTCGAACTCGCCTATGAAACCGTCGACTGGACGCCGCCCGAGGGTGGCCGGCTGACCGACGCCATTTATGAGGAATACGGGCTTCAGGCGATCCGGATTCCCGGCGCGCAGCCGCACCCGACCAAGCTGGTCCAGTCGGCGGCGATGGCCTCGGTCGCACCGCCGAAGCCAAGCTATCGGCCGACGCTCCCCGCCAGCATCGTCACCGACGGCATTCTGTCCGACGCCCAGCTCGAAACCGTGATCTATGCCGGCGAGGCCCATGGCGAATTCCTCGCCGGAGCCTGGACCGTTGACGAAACCTTCGACCTCGTCTCGGCCGCGCCGGATGATGCTCAGCACGCCGTCCGCTTCCGCCGCGGCTTCATGCTGGGCGACGGCACCGGCGCCGGCAAGGGCCGCCAGTCGGCCGGCATCATCCTCGACAACTGGATGCGCGGACGCCGTAAAGCGGTCTGGATTTCCAAATCCGACAAGCTGCTGGAGGACGCGCAGCGCGACTGGTCGGCGCTTGGCATGGAACGCCTGCTGGTGACGCCGCTGTCGCGCTTCCCGCAGGGCAAGCCGATCACCCTCGGCCAAGGCGTCCTATTCACCACCTATGCCACGCTACGGTCCGACGACCGTGGGGAGAAGCTTTCGCGCGTCAAGCAGATCGTCGAATGGTTGGGTTCCGACTTCGATGGAGTGATCATCTTCGACGAGAGTCACGCCATGCAGAACGCCGCCGGCGGCAAGGGCGAACGCGGCGACGTCTCGGCCTCGCAGCAGGGCCGCGCGGGCCTGCGGCTTCAGCATGCCTTGCCGAACGCGCGTGTCGTCTATGTCTCGGCGACCGGGGCCACCACGGTCCACAATCTTGCCTATGCGCAGCGCCTCGGCCTCTGGGGCGGCGAGGATTTCCCCTTCGCCACGCGGGCCGAATTTGTCGAAGCGATCGAGGACGGCGGCGTTGCGGCGATGGAGGTGCTGGCCCGTGACCTGCGCTCGCTCGGCCTCTACACTTCGCGCTCGCTCTCCTATGACGGCGTCGAATATGAACTGTTGGAGCACCAGCTCACGCCCGAGCAGACGCGCATCTACGATGCCTATGCCGGGGCGTTCTCGATCATTCACAACAATCTCGACGCAGCGATGCAAGCCGCCAACATCACCGGCGATGGCGGCACGCTGAACCGCCAGGCCAAGTCCGCTGCCCGCTCGGCATTCGAAAGCGCCAAGCAGCGGTTCTTCGGTCATCTCCTCACCAGCATGAAAACGCCGACCCTGATCCGGTCGATCGATCAGGACCTCGCCGATGGCCACGCCGCTGTCATCCAGATCGTCTCGACCGGCGAGGCGCTGATGCAACGCCGCCTGGCCGAGATCCCGACCGAGGAATGGAACGACGTCCGCGTCGACATAACGCCAAGGGAGTATGTTCTCGATTACCTCGCCCATTCCTTTCCGGTGCAGCTTTACGAGCCCTTCTCCGATAGCGCGGGCAATCTGTCGTCGCGGCCGGTCTATCGGGACGGCCAGCCCGTCGAGAGCCGGGAGGCCGTGGCCCGACGCGACGAGCTGATCGAGACGCTCGCCAGCTTGCCGCCGGTCCCGGGCGCGCTCGACCAGATCGTCCAGCGCTTCGGCACGGATATCGTCGCAGAAGTCACCGGCAGGTCCCGTCGCATTGTCCGAAGGGGCGAACGCCTCGCCGTCGAGAACCGCGCCGCTTCGGCCAATCTGGCGGAAACCTCAGCCTTCATGGACGACCTGAAGCGCATCCTCGTCTTCTCGGATGCTGGCGGTACGGGCCGCAGCTATCACGCCGACCTGTCGGCGCGGAACCAGCGGCTCCGCGTCCACTACCTGCTCGAACCCGGCTGGAAGGCCGACGCCGCCATCCAGGGACTTGGTCGCACCAACCGCACCAACCAGGCACAGCCGCCGCTGTTCAGGCCGATCGCCACCGACGTGAAGGCCGAAAAGCGCTTCCTGTCGACGATCGCACGCCGGCTCGACACGCTGGGCGCAATCACGCGCGGCCAGCGCCAGACCGGCGGTCAGGGCCTGTTCCGGCCCGAGGACAATCTGGAATCGCACTATGCGCGCGATGCGCTGCGCCAGCTCTATCTCCTGTTGGTCCGCGGCAAGGTCGAGGGTTGCTCGCTCCAGATGTTCGAAGACGCCACCGGGCTGAAGCTGACGGACGACAACGGCATCAAGGACGAGTTGCCGCCGATCACCACCTTCCTCAACCGGTTGCTGGCGCTGACGATCGAACTGCAGGGCATCCTGTTCACGGCGTTCGAGCAGCTCTTGAACGCCAAGATCGAGGGTGCCGTCGCCAGCGGCGTCTATGACCTTGGGCTGGAGACGCTCCAGGCCGAGAGCTTTGTCGTCACCGACCGTCGCACCATCCATGTCCATCCGGGCGCTGGCGCCGAGACGCAGTTGCTTACGATCACCCGGCGCGAACGCAACCGGCCGACCTCACTCGATGCCGCGTTCGATTTTCTCGCAGACCCACGCGCGAAGCTGCTGGTCAACGGCCGCTCCGGCCGAGCCGCCGTGCAGGTTACGGCATCGTCGATCATGCTCGACGATGGCGAGATCGAACGGCGCGTGGCGCTGATCCGCCCGATGGAACAGCATCACGCCACCCTGCGCTCGATGGACGAGAGCCATTGGGAGGAAACCGATCGGAACGGCTTCATGGAGGCATGGACGGCCGAGATAGCCGAGGTGCCGGAATTTGCCGACAGCACCATCCACATCGTTGCTGGACTGCTGCTGCCGATCTGGAAGCGGCTGCCGAACGAGTCGACCCGTGTCTATCGGCTTCAGACCGATGCAGGCGAGCGCATCATCGGCCGTCGTGTCTCGCCGGCCTGGGTGGCGGGCGCATTGGCATCGGACGCAGGCACGCTGACACCGGACGACGCTTTCACAGCGTTGATCGACGGCCGGACCATCCTCGACCTCGCCGAGGCTATGCAACTCCGCCGCGTCCGCGTCATGGGCGCCAACCGCATCGAACTGTCCGGCTTCACCGACGCGATGCGCGATCGCCTGCGAGCCTATGGCCTGTTCAGCGAGATCATCTCGTGGAAGCTGCGCTTTTTCGTGCCCACCGACGCTTCCGGTCCGTCGATCCTCGCCAAGGTGCTGGAGCGCTTTCCCGTCGAGCGCATCGGCGAGCGGGAGGCAGCGTGATGGTCCGTCATGATGCTTCCGAACTGGCGCAGCGTCTCGGCCGACAGGCCGAGGCGGTCTGCCGTCATTATCTGTCGGCCGGTCATCGCGAGGGCCGCTACTGGCTGGTCGGCGATGTCCGCAACACGCCGGGCCGCTCGATGTTCGTGCGCCTGAAAGGCGGCGACACCGGCAAGGGGGCCGCAGGCAAATGGACCGATGCCGCGACAGGTGAGCATGGCGACCTGCTGGACGTCATTCGCGAAAGCTGCGGCCTGATCGACTTCAAGGACGTCGCCGACGAGGCGCGCACCTTCCTGTCCATGCCACATCCCGAGCCGGAGCATTCGCAAGGTGGCGAGCGCAGATCACCAGTCCCAACCGGATCGCCCGAAGCGGCACGAAGGCTTGTCGGCATGTCAAAGCCGATTTTGGGCACTGTCGTGGAAGCGTATCTACGGGAACGTGCGATTACGGCTTTGCACGGAACCGGATCACTGCGCTTCCATCCCCGTTGCTACTATCGTCCTGACGAGCATTCCCCGACCGAGACCTGGCCGGCGATGATCGCCTCTGTCACCGACTTGGCTGGCCGGATCACTGGCGCGCATCGCACCTGGCTCGCCCCGGACGGCTCGGACAAGGCGCCGATCGACACACCGAGGCGAGCGATGGGCGACCTTCTCGGGCACGCGGTCCGCTTCGGTGTACCGGGCGACGTGATGGCGGCGGGCGAAGGCATCGAGACGGTGCTGTCGCTGCGATGCGTCTTGCCCGGAATGGCCATGGCGGCGGCGCTCTCGGCAGCGCATCTCTCCGCCATCCTGTTCCCCGAGACACTGCGCAGGCTCTATATCGCGCGCGACAACGACCCGGCCGGCGACAGTGCGATGGCGACGCTGATCGAACGGGCGAACGCGGCCGGGATCGAGGCGATCGTCGTGTCTCCGAGGCTGGGCGACTTCAACGAGGATCTCCGCTTGGCTGGACTGGAAAGCCTGCGGGCAGCGGCGCGGGTACAGATCGCTCCCCAGGACGTCGCGCGCTTCATGGCGCTGGCGGCATAGCTGGAAGGAATGCTGGTGGCGGCAACGCCGTCGCTTATTACCCGCTCGGATACTCCCAAGGGTCAGGGAGAGCCGCAACCTGGCCTTCGAGAGGGCGATCGGCCAGCAAACGGCCCGGACCGACAACGTCGGCGCCCGACTATTTTCCGGCGGCCCTTCGGGCCTTTCCATCGCGAAACAAAATAGCCGGCCTTCGCCGTCCTCCGCTGCGCTCCGGCCCTCTCGCTTCGCTCCGGGTGCAGGTCCGGACCGCCTGCTGGCTTTCGTCGCCAGAAGGCCGCGAGGGTCGCGGTCACACCGACGAAGGAGCATCCCGATGAGCGAGCACGACGACAGCTACGAGCCGCATCACGAATCATCCCCCACCGACCACGTCCTCTCCGAGCTTCAGCTTTATGGCTACCGTCCCTTCGCGGACGAACCCGACGGAAGGCCGCTGCCCGAAGGAAACCACGTCGCCGGCGCCATCGCCGATGTCTTCGACGCCCTGATCGTCACCCTGGAAGACACCCGCCTCGAGCCCGACCTCGACGATCTCCTCTGGTCGACCGTCAACGTCTTCCACCGAGCCACCGACCGGATCGAACGCGAGCTGGACGACAATGAGCAGGCGCAGCGCCGTGGGCAACGCGAACAGGATGGCTCCGAGGTGAAGGCCGTCGAGCTGGAGCGCCTGACGGCCGAAGGGCAGACGATGATCGAACGTCGCAACGCCTTCGAGCTGATGCGCGACCAGGCCGCCGAGCACTACGAACGGCACACCGGCTCACCCTGGCGTCCCCGCAGCGGATCGATGGTCAACCATCGCAACCTCACCTCGGCAATGATCGACAGCCGCGACTTCCTCGCCGCGAAGAAGCGTGCCGACAACGAGGTTCTGCTTCCGGCCGGTCCTAAGATCGCCGTCACCGGCGGGCTCGATTTCAACGATCACACGCTGATCTGGGCCAAGCTCGACCAGGTCCACGCCAAGCATCCCGACATGGTGCTGATCCACGGCAAGTCACCGAAGGGCGCTGAGAAGATCGCCTCCCGCTGGGCCGACCATCGCAAGGTGCCGCAGGTCGGATTTGCTCCAGACTGGACCAAACACGCCAAGGCCGCTCCGTTCAAACGCAATGATCAGATGCTCGACGTCCTGCCGATCGGGGTCATGCACTTCCCGGGCACCGGCATTCAGGACAACCTCGCCGACAAGGCGAAGAAGCTCGGCATCCCAGTCTGGAAATTCGGCGGCGCTTAAGCGCCGCCCTTACGTTTCTCTGCATTGATGCCATCCCGCAGAAGCGCGTTGGCGTATTCTCGCAAAGCCGCTTTCAGTCCGGCTTGCCTGTCACTGCTATCCGGGCGGATCGCGCATAGTGCGCGAGCTCAGTATCGCTCTCGATCAGCGCATCGAGCAGCGTCTTCATATCCGCCTGGTCGGAGGAAGACTGAAAGGGACCCGGCTGACGTTCGATGGCCAACACGGCGATCGCGAGAGCCTTCTTCACGAGATGCAGATCTCTACCTGTGAACTCCGCCATTGGCCCTCCCTCGCGACACCACGCCTGCCGTCGGCAGAATATCTTAGATCCTCGTCCAGCGGCACTTGGCTGGAGCAAAGCAGAGTAAGGTTCGAGGCCAGTAACGTTGGTCTCCTTACACGAGAACCACCCCCGCCTTTCAGCGCTGATCCTTGGTTCAGCCGCAGACTTGTCGCCATCAACCCATAAAGGGTCGGCTATGCGAGCATGCCGCCGCTGCGGCTGCGCCTGCGCGGTGATTGCAGTCCACGGCCGAACACTTCGGGCGCCTGTCGGCGGGGGATGGTCCCCCGCTCCAGCAGGAGCCAAGCAAATGTCCCTCAACGACGCTCACGCCTTCGCCTTCAGCCTCGCCACAACCCTGATGGCCGCCATCGTCATCTTCCAGGCCGGAGACGGCACCCTGTCGGTGGCTCCCGCCAGCGAATACGACGGGGACGCCTCGGAGATCATCCATGAGATCGACCCCTTCGCCCCGTAACCGGCGCGATCCGCTGCCGGGCGGAGATCCTCAGCGATTTCCGCTCCCGGCGCGGACGCATTTCGGCTACAGTTGCCATGTGCCGTGGTGGTGGTGGAAGGCGCGACCGTCAGACCAATCGTCACGGAGTCCACCGCCATGATCATTCTCGCAATTCTCGCCTCGCTCGCCGCTATTGCCGCGCTGTGCTGGCTGCTGTTCACTCTCGCCGTCTTCGCATTGCCGGCCTTCGTCGGCGTGACCGTCGGCGCTTGGGCGCACGGCACCGGCGCCGGCATCGTGGGCGCCATTCTTGTCGGCTTGGTCGCTGCGGCGATCACTCTTGCCATCGGCAACCTCATGATCGCGTTCGTGCGACCCATCTGGCTGAAGCTGCTTGTCGCCATCGCCTTTGTTGCCCCGGCCGCGCTCGCCGGCTTCCATGCCACCCACGGCATCGTCAAACACCTCATGCCGTCCGACGGTTGGCAGATGGCCTTCTCGATCATCGGCGCGATTGCCGTTGGCATTACCGCCTTCGTGCGGGTCGCCGGGATGGCGACGGCCCCCGCCCCATCCGGTCCGGGCCTCGCGCGAGCCTGACCACATTCAGCGCCGATGCGACGGACCAAAATCACGTTGGCGCCAACGCCTCCGCAGTCTGAGGCGCGTGTGGCTGGAGCGTGGAGCGAAACTCGACGCTAGACCCTGCGCACGACCCCGCTGAAGCGCTCCGGGGCAACTGCATCGGCGTGCGCGACCTGCTACCGGGCGTCACGATCCCTCCGATAGCGGCGACGGCGAGGATGCAGCGCGACTTGCCTGTACGAGGGAGCAATCGCCAGGGGGTCCGCATCAGCGCCGGTATGCCGATGCAGGGTGGCCGCCATCGCATCCGTTTCCTGACCGTGCCTCAACCGCTCCAAACGGCCTCTTCAATGGCCTGATCTGGCCGAAGGCCGGCTGACGCCTCGATCGCCTATGACGCAACAGCGGCGTCGAACTTTCTTCCCCTGCCGGCTGCGCCGCCATTCCTCGCGGGACAAGAAACCCCTCCTTAGCTGTCCAGCCCCTTCGGGGTGCGCCGTCGATCGCCTCCGGCCAACCGATCGCCATCGAGGCCGCAATGGTGCGGGCTCGAATACGGAAAAACGGAGACTTACCATGGCGACCATCGGCACCTTCAAGAAGACCGTCTCGAACGAGTTCACCGGCGAAATCGTCACCCTCAGCGTCCAGGCCAAGGGCGTGCGCATCGTCCCCGACACCCGCGCCACCGGCGAAAACGCTCCGAGCCACCGGGTTCTGGTCGGCCGTGCCGAGATCGGGGCCGCCTGGACCAAGCGCTCCAACGAGGGCCGCGACTATCTGGGCCTCAAGCTGGACGACCCTTCGTTCAACAGCCCCATCTACGCCAACCTCTTCGACGACGAGGACGCGGACACCTACTCGCTGATCTGGTCCCGTCCCAACGGGCGGCGCAGCGACTGAGGACCCGCGTCAGGCCCCGGCCGGAAGGCCGGGGCCTTCGCATTCTCGAACGACCGAATCAGGCAGCGGCTTCGACACCGGCAGTCCGCTCGCCGAGGGCGAAATTGCTGGAATTCAGAGGCGAGAGCGACTATTATAGTCGTAGTTTTAGCGTGCGCGTAGGACCGTGTGGGAGGTGATCATGCATGATCACCGCCCGACAATTTCGGGCCGCACGCGCGTTGCTGGGTTGGACACAGGAGACGCTCGCGGACAAGGCCCGGGTCTCATTGACCGCTCTCAAGCGCCTCGAATCCCATAGCGGGCTGGAGGTGTACGAGACGACTCGCGATGAGGTGAGACGAGCTTTCGAACGCGCCGGCATCGTCTTCCTGAACTCCGACCAGGGCAAGGGAGTGCTGTTGGTCGATGCTAAGAAAGACGCCTGATTTTCCGGCTATCGCGGCAACGCGACGACGTCGCGCATGTGTTGCCCGCTTCATCATTGCGATCAAATCAGCGTTAACAATGTTTCCCGGAATGGATAAACCGCGTCTTCGGGGGATGTTGTGACCAAGACGGACTTTCTCGACCAGCCACCGGGCGGCGCGGCGCTGACGGCCTACGATCGGACGCATCTAAAGCTCTACGCCCGTCTGCTCGATGCCGAGGCGCAAGGGGCGGATTGGCGAGAGGTGGCTAAAGTCCTCTTCGACCTCGAGGCCGATCGGGACGAGCCCCGCGCTCGGCAGGTCTACGACGCACATCTTGAACGCGCCAGATGGATGACGCAGGGCGGCTTCTGCGAGTTCCTTGGCTCCCGCGCGCACTGAGGTGATGCGGAACGCGCATCACCTTCATCCACCTTCGTTATTCCCAAGCCTCATTCAACTTGGAATCGTGCCCCATGCATAACTCGCGTTGCGTCTTATTGCGCGGAGGCGGTGGAGGATGTCCGAGGACGAAAGCTGGCGGTCTGAGGCCGCTTACGATTACATCGATGCGCTAACGCCCGGTGATCTTGCCTGGGAGTTTCTGCGGCGCAACCCAGACTACAGAAAATCCTATCGGGAGCTGATAGCCGTCGGGCGCTTGAGCGAGAGCGCCGCGCGCGAGTTTGCCGCCCAATGGGGGTTGCGATTTCGTCGCCGACCCGCGCAACTCGGCGCTCATCCAGCCGATCTTCTGGACCCCGCAAGTCGATCCGGCTGCGATCATCCTGACGACAGGCCCAGCGCCCGATGGTCCCCCGTTCACCGCTGAAGATGTGCACGCCCATGTAATCCTTCAGTATGACGAGGCGCTCGTCCGGCTTGAGATGCGACGCGAAAGCTTTGACGTCGCGCTGACCGCATTGTCCAGCCGCCAAGCGCTCGCCGCGCTTCTCATTCTCGATGATCTGCTGCCGGACCGCCTCACCGCTTTGGCGCGCTTCTGGGCCGCCATCAAGAACCGGCGTGCGCCCGCCGACCCCCGAGTCACGCCGCAGCGCCAGCGGCGCGCTCGCCTGATGCTCCGCGTCGTCGACGCCCGTGTCGCAGGAGCGAGCTACCGCCAGATCGCCGCGCAGCTCTTCCCGAACCTCAAACACGACTCGGCGACTTGGGTCGAGAACCCTGTCCGCGAGACGACGGTCCGCCTTGCCCGGGACGGCCTGGCGTTCGTCCGTGGCGGCTACCGCAAAATCCTTCGGCTTCCGCGTCGCTCGCGATGACACGCCCTCGGTGTCGAAAATAACTTCCTAATTCCGTTCCTGTCGAACGCGCCGGCCTCCCGCCACGGTGCTCGCAACCCGCCGCTCGTTCGCAGCGGCAACCAGCGAGCACACGGAGGTGCGATCATGGCCGAAATAGCCGCCAGTATTCCGCAGCGCTATCTCAGAACGCAGGAAGCCGCGCGGTTCCTCGGCCTATCCGAGCGCACGCTCGAAAAGCACCGTACCTACGGAACCGGCCCGACCTATCGCAAGCTTGGTGGTCGCGTCGTCTATGCGGTGGAAGACCTCCAGGCCTGGGCGGACCAGGGTCTCGTGACCTCCACCTCCGATCCACGCGCAGGCACTGTTCTGCCCGCCAAGCGTCAGCCGAAATCTCCCGCCACCGCCGGCGGGCGCTTTCCGCGCTGAGACGGCGCGCCATGCCGTCCCGCCACCAGCATCGCGATGAGCGTGCGCAGCTCGATCTGTTCCGGGCGCTGCCCGGCGATCTTGCGCCCCGCGATGCGCAGGACCTCATGGCCTATCCATTCTTCTCGCTCGCCAAGTCGAAGCGCCTGGCGCCGATCGACTTCAAGGCAGGCTCGGTGAAGATTCGCGTCGAAGCCGTCGCCGAGCACGGCATGGCGACGATCTGGGACGCCGACGTCCTGATCTGGGCCGCCTCGCAGATCGTCGAAGCACGCGACCTCGGCCTGCGGCCGTCGCGCCTAATGGCGACCACTCCCTATGAAATCCTCAACTTCATCGGTCGTGGCGTGTCGCTGCGCGATTACGACCGCTTGAAGGCCGCACTCGATCGGCTTCAGTCGACCACGGTGGCGACGTCCATCCGTCAGCCGACCGAGCGGCGGATGCACCGCTTCTCCTGGATCAACGAGTGGAAGGAACGCGCCGATCACCGAGGCCGCCCGCTCGGGCTCGAACTGATAGTCCCCGACTGGTTCTACGGCGCCGTGCTGGACGACGCGCTCGTACTCACGATCGACCGAAACTACTTCGGCCTGACCGGCGGGCTCGAACGCTGGCTCTACCGCCTGGTGCGCAAGCACGGCGGTCGCCAGGAGTTCGGCTGGAGCTTCGACTTCCCGCATCTCCATTCGAAGTCCGGCAGCCTCTCGCCGCTCAAGCACTTCGCCTACGACCTCCGCGACATCGTCAAACGCCAGCCGCTCCCCGGCTACCGCCTGACCATCGAGCAGGGCGTCGGCGGTCCGGAAATCCTCTCCTTCGTGCCGACCGATCCGGATGCCCTCGGCACCCCGCGCCGTCGTCGCCGGACCAAATCTCACCCTGGGGATAAGCTGTGAATAGTGTCGTGCTATCAGGGACCGGCACTATCGTGCCATCGGGGACTGGACTCTCGTGCTATCGGGGACCGGAATCGTCGATTCCTCGCGCTGAATCAGCAGCTTGCGAGCCCCGTAACTTATCTAACCTAGATTCCTACGGAATCTTTCTAACGCAACGGCCGTTTTCGGCCGCTGTGGACGAGTCCCCGATCGCCGGGAGACCGTCATGATCGTCGCCCTCCTCAATCAGAAGGGCGGCGTCGGGAAGACGACGCTCGCCCTCCATCTCGCCGGCGAATGGGCTCGCCGTGGACAGCGTGTCACGCTGATCGACGCCGACCCACAGGGCTCGGCCCTCGACTGGTCGCAACAGCGCAGCCGGGAGGGGCTGGAGCGGTTGTTCGGTGTCGTCGGCCTGGCCCGCGACACGCTCCA
Organism: Ancylobacter sp. G4_0304; assembly: GCF_047501495.1. Classification (NCBI taxonomy): domain Bacteria; kingdom Pseudomonadati; phylum Pseudomonadota; class Alphaproteobacteria; order Hyphomicrobiales; family Xanthobacteraceae; genus Ancylobacter; species Ancylobacter sp. G4_0304. The sequence goes on from NZ_JAZDRM010000004.1 coordinate 150,967, forward strand.
CCGTGAAGCGCCGGAGCTGGCCCGCGACGTCGACCATGTCGTGATCGACGGCCCGCCCCGTGTCGCGGGGTTAATGCGCTCGGCGCTTCTCGCGGCCGATCTCGTGCTGATCCCGGTGCAGCCGTCGCCGCTCGATGGCTGGGCGTCGGCCGAAATGCTGGCGCTGCTCGGCGAGGCCCGCATCTATCGCCCGCAGCTCGCCGCGCGCTTCGTGCTGAACCGGTGCGCTGCCCGCACGATCCTGGCGCGCGAGACCGCCGAAACGCTGGCGGATCACGACCCGCCCTTGCTCTCGACCACAATCGGCCAGCGCATCGTCTTTGCCGACGTTGTGCAGACCGGCCGGCTCGCCGCCGAGCAGGACGAGGATTGCCCTGGCGCGCGCGAGATCGCCGCGCTCGCGGCGGAAGTCGCGAGGATCGGCGCATGAGCGAGCGGTCCCCGAAGCGCAGCTTTGCGGCGCGTCCCGCCGATCCCGAAAGCTGGATCAAGGCGCCCGATCGCCACGCGCCCCGCGGCCAGCCCGCCGAGGATTTCTCGGCCCGGCTGACGATCGACGTAACCGCCGACATGCGGGGCCGCATCAAGATCACCGCCTTCCAGCGCGGCCAGACCGTCGCCGACATGCTGCGCGCGCTGTTCGAGCGCGAATTCCCACCCCCGTCAGGAGAAGGACAATGACCGGCCTTGTCGCCGCGCCAAAACGCGTCGGCCGTGCTGCCGCCGAGCCGCCGCCCGAAGCGTTCACCCAGGTCGAACTCGTCTGGATCGAGAAGCAGACGGAGCACTGGGTCCGCTTCGGTCGCGAGCGGCGCGAGCAGATCCTCGACCGCCGCCGTCGCATCCTCTTCTTCCCTCCCGGCAGCGTCCTCGCGCTGGTGCGCTGGGCGGGGAACGAACACGGCACCGTGGTCTCGCGCCTCGACATCCTACGCACAGTCGAGTGCGATGCGCCGTGTCAGACGGTCCCGACCGTGACGCCTGGCGCAGAGGTCCTGCTGCACGTCGATGGCTGGCCAAAGGTGGAGCGCATGCTCCAGTTCATCGACGCCATCGAAGCGCGCGGCATCGATCCGATCGAGGTTTCGCCGGACCATTGGCGCCATGTCCACAACCGAATGACCGTCGGCGAAACACCGCGCGCCTATGGTCCGCGCCAGCATCGCGCCTTTCTTCTGCGTCGGGAGATCGGCGCATGACCCGGCTTACCTACGCCATCGTCACTACGGCGGCCGTCTCGCTTATCGGCGTGGCTTCGATCGCTTCGTTCGCGCCGCGCCTGATCTGGAACGCGTCCGCCAGCACGCCGGTCGGCTTCTACACAATCGGCGACGTGGGCGCGCTCGACGTGACCGATCTGGTCGCCGTCGACGCACCCGAGCCGCTCGCAACCTTCCTGTCCGATGGCGGCTACCTGCCACGCGGCGTGCCGCTCCTGAAGCGCGTCGCCGCGGTCCCGGGACAACGGGTTTGCCGGACCGGGCTCGCCATCACGGTCGACGGCGTGCCGATGGGCGACGCGCTCGATCGCGATCGTCGCGGGCGCCCGCTGCCCGTCTGGCAGGGCTGCCGGTTGGTCGCGAACGGCGAGCTGTTCCTGATGAACTGGCAGGTCCGCGACAGCCTCGACGGTCGCTACTTCGGGCCGCTCCCGGCCTCCGCCGTGATCGGCCGGGCAACCCCTCTCTATACCGACGAGGACGGCGATAGCCGCTTCGTTTGGCGCGCGCCGACGCGGTGACGGCGCGCCCATGACCCTATCCACCGCAATATGAAGGAGACGACCCATGCCCGTGATCGGTCAATTCATTCGCGAAAATGATGGCTTCATCGGCCACCTGACGACGCTGTCCTTGCATCAGGACATCATCATCGTCGCGGCCGAGCCGTCCGATGCCGAGAACGCGCCCGACTACCGCGTCCATGTGCTCGACACGATGAGCAACGAGACCGGCGCGGAGATCGGCGCGGGCTGGAAGCGCACCGGCGAGAAGGCCGGCGACTACGTCTCGCTGCAGCTCGACGATCCGACCTTCGAACATCCGATCCGCGCCAACCTGTTCCAGTCGGCCGACGACAAATCCGCCTGGGGCCTGCACTGGAATCGCCCGCCGAAGCGCGGCGAGCGGGACTGAGCGATGCCCGCCGCGCGCATCAAGCCTGTCGTCGGAGGGAGGATCGCCCTCCGACGTGCAGCCCTCTTTCTCCTTTCCGGCCTGATCCTCGCCGCACCGGTCGCGAGCACTGCCCACGCCCAGCAGACGCCGGTCGAGCGGCCATCACGCAGCGATCCATATGGCCCTTACATCGCCGAGGCGGCGCAGCGTTTCGGCGTTCCAGAGGCATGGATACGCGCCGTCATGCGCGTCGAAAGCGCAGGCGATGTGCGCGCCATCTCTTCGGCCGGCGCAATGGGCCTGATGCAGATCATGCCCGCCACTTGGTCCGAACTGCGCGTCCGGCATCGGCTCGGCGGCAATCCCTACGATCCGCGCGACAACATTCTGGCCGGCGCTGCGTATCTGCGCGAGATGCACGATCGCTACGGATCGCCCGGCTTCCTGGCGGCCTACAACGCGGGTCCGGGCCGCTACGAAGAGTATCTCGCGGGCCGCCCATTGCCGGCTGAAACGCGCGCCTATGTCGCCGCGCTTGCCCCCGTTGTCCGCGGCGGTGACCTCGCCGGCCCCGTCGTTGTGGCGGCGGCCGATCCGCTCGCCTGGACGCGGGCGCCGCTCTTTGTCGTGCAGTCGGCTGGCAGTGGACCTGCAGCGCCGGTGCAGTCTGAGGGCGAGCCAGACGCGACGACGGCGGCGGCCCCGGAGCGCGATCAAGGCCCGGTGGCTTCGCGCACCGATGGCCTTTTCGTCGCGCGCAATGTCCCCGGTGGTCCGCGATGACCGCGTTCGCACCCGTTCGCATTGTGGCGTGTTCTGGCGGACGAAGGGCGGTCTGGAGAGGAGGAGCCGACAGCACAACCGCACGATGGCGAGATAAAAGCCGGCGATGTGCGGCTTGGTGCGGTCGTGTGTTTTCAGGGACTTATGGCGCATCTGCGCGAGGTGCGCCTGATCGGCGCAGCCTGCGCATTCGCCATTTCGCCAAAGAATTCCGCGCGATTGCGCGATGTGCGGGGCCTCGACCATGAGCGGCGAGGACGATTTCCGCATCCGGCCTGGTCGCATCCGCTCGACCCGCGCCCAGCAGGCACGGCCCTTCATCGCCCAGGCGCTCGCGGCCGCACAGCGGGCTGGCGGCCGCATCTCGCGCACCGGACAGATCAGCAAGGGCAACCGCTCGCGGTTCGGGCGCGGGCAGCGCGCGACGGTGCAGGCCAATCGTCTTCTCACGAGCCGATCGCGCAACACGGTCATCAAGACCCGCGTCGTCCGTCATAGCGCGCGGGCCGCGCCGCTCGCAGCTCACCTCAGCTACCTCCGCCGCGAGGGCGTCACCCGGGATGGAGAGAAGGCGCACCTGTTCGGCCCAGAGAGCGAGGACGCCGATCCGAAGGCCTTCGCCGAGCGCACCCAGGACGACCGGCATCACTTCCGGTTCATCGTCTCGCCCGAGGACGCGACGGATATGTCCGACCTCAAGACCTTCGCGCGCGAGCTTATGGGCCAGATGGAAAAGGACCTCGGCACCAAGCTCGACTGGATCGGTGTCGATCACTGGAACACCGACAACCCCCACGTCCACATCATCCTGCGGGGGCGGACCGATGACGGCCAGGACCTCGTCATCTCCCGCGACTACATCAAGGAGGGCATGCGCGCCCGCGCGCAGGACCTCGTCACCCAGGAGCTGGGGCCGCGGACAGAGCATGAGATCCGCCGCAACCTCGAACGGCAGGTCGGCGCGGAGCGCTGGACCGATCTCGATCGCCAGATCGCCCGCGACAGCTATCGCACGGGCGTGGCCGATCTCGCCCCGCATCCTGATCGCCAGCCCGACGAATTCCACGCGCTGAAGGTCGGCCGGCTACGGAAGCTGGAGACGCTGGGCCTCGCCGATCAGGTCGGCCCTGGTCAGTGGGTCGTCTCGGAGAATGCCGAGAAGACGCTGCGCGCGCTCGGCGAACGCGGCGACATCATCAAGCGCATCCATCGTGGCCTGAGCGAGCGCGGCATCGAGCGTGGCGCCGCGAGCTATGTGCTCGCCGGCGAGAGCCTCGACGATCCGATTATTGGGCGGCTTGTCGATCGGGGGCTCGATGACGAGCTGAAGGGCACGGCCTATGCCGTGGTCGACGGCACCGATGGGCGCACCCACCATATCAAGCTCCCCGATCTCGACGCCGCCGCCGACAGCGCGCCGGGGTCGATCGTCGAGTTGCGCAAGTTCGACGATGCGCAGGGTCGCCGCCGTGTCGCGCTCGCCGTTCGCTCCGATCTCGATATCGAGCGACAGGTCCATGCGACCGGCGCCACCTGGCTCGACCGGCAGGCCATCGCCCGCGAGCCGGTAGCACTCGGCGGCGGAGGCTTCGGCGCGGAAGTGCGCCAGGCCATGGACCGGCGGGCCGAACACCTCATCAGCCAAGGCCTCGCCGAGCGGCAAACGCGAGGCGTCAGCTTCTCGCCGGGGCTGATCGAGACCTTGCGCCAGCGCGAGGTCGAAGCGCTCGGAGAGAAGCTCGCGGCCGAGACCGGCCGACCATTCTCGAAGGCCGGAACGGGCGAGTATGTGGCAGGCACCTATCGGCAGCGCTTCGCGCTCGCCTCGGGCCGCTTCGCCATGATCGACGACGGCCTCGGCTTCCAGCTCGTGCCCTGGTCGCCATCCCTCGAACGCCAGCTCGGCCAGCACATCTCCGGCGTCTCGCGCGGAGGCGGCGGCGTCGACTGGAGCTTCGGCCGCAATCGCGGCCTCGGCATCTAGCCCAAACAAGAAAGGAGTGCCCCGCCATGTCGGCGACGAAGATTCTTTGGGGCCAGATCCTCACCGTCTTCCTGATCGTGTTGATGACGACCTGGGGCGCGACGCAATGGACTGCCTACCGTTTCGGTTTCCAACCTCAGCTCGGGCAGCCATGGTTCGAGCTCGCCGGATGGCCGATCTACTATCCGCCCGCCTTCTTCTGGTGGTGGTACTTCTACGATGCCTATGCGCCGCCGATCTTCGTCGAAGGCGCCTATATCGCCGCGTCGGGTGGCTTCATCTCCATCGCGGTCGCGATTGGCATGTCAGTGTGGCGAGCACGCGAAGCGAAGAACGTCGAGACCTATGGTTCGGCCCGCTGGGCGCGCCCTGACGAGTTGAAGGCCGCGGGCCTGCTCGGTCCAGATGGTGTCGTGCTCGGCAAACACGAGCGTGACTATCTTCGACATGACGGCCCCGAGCATGTGCTGTGCTTCGCGCCGACGCGTTCCGGCAAGGGCGTGGGCTTGGTGGTGCCCTCGCTCTTGACCTGGCCGGGCTCGGCGATCGTCCATGACATCAAGGGCGAGAACTGGACGCTGACCGCCGGCTATCGCGCTCGGCATGGCCGCGTGCTGCTCTTCGATCCAACGAACGCGAAGTCGGCCGCCTACAATCCGTTGCTCGAGGTGCGACGCGGCGAATGGGAAGTCCGCGACGTGCAGAACATCGCCGACATTCTGGTCGATCCGGAAGGGTCGCTCGAGAAACGGAACCACTGGGAGAAGACGTCGCACGCACTTTTGGTCGGGGCAATCCTCCACGTCCTCTATGCCGAGGCCGACAAGACCCTCGCCGGCGTCGCCGCTTTCCTGTCCGATCCGAAGCGGCCGATCGAGTCGACGCTCGCGGCGATGATGAAGACCGCCCATCTCGGCGACGCGGGCCCGCACCCGGTGATCGCCAGCGCGGCGCGCGAGCTGCTCAACAAATCCGACAACGAGCGATCCGGCGTGCTGTCGACTGCGATGTCTTTCCTCGGCCTGTATCGCGATCCCGTCGTGGCCGAGGTCACCCGGCGCTGCGACTGGCGCATCGCCGACATGGTCGGCGGCAAGCATCCGACCACGCTCTACCTCGTGGTCCCGCCATCCGACATCAACCGGACCAAACCACTGATCCGGCTGATCCTCAACCAGGTCGGACGCCGGTTGACCGAGGATCTCCAGGCCAAGAGCAACCGCCATCGGCTGCTACTCATGCTCGACGAGTTTCCCGCGCTGGGCCGGCTCGACTTTTTCGAGAGCGCCCTGGCGTTCATGGCGGGTTACGGCCTGAAGGCGTTCCTAATCGCTCAGTCGCTGAACCAGATCGAGAAGGCCTACGGTCCGAACAACTCGATCCTCGACAACTGCCATGTTCGGGTCAGCTTCGCGACAAATGACGAGCGGACCGCGAAACGCGTTTCGGATGCGCTCGGCACCGCCACCGAGATGAAGGCGATGAAGAACTATGCCGGCCACCGGCTATCGCCTTGGCTCGGCCACATGATGGTGTCGCGCTCTGAGACCGCCCGACAGCTTCTGACGCCGGGGGAGATCATGCAGCTTCCCCCTTCCGATGAGATCGTCATGGTCGCCGGCATTCCGCCGATCCGGGCGAAAAAGGCGCGATATTATGAGGATCAGCGGCTTCAGGAGCGCATCTTGGCTCCGCCGACCCTGACGAAGCCGAGGACAGGTCAAGCCGACGACTGGAGCAAATTGGCGCTGCCGTCAGCGCCCGATCTCCACGCACCGATCGCCGCGCAGGAGGCGTCGGACGATGATCCGACAGAATCCGAGCGTCGCCATCAGCCCGAACTCAGCCGAACGAAGACCGTCGAGCGCAAGGCAGTCATCGAGAACGAGTTCGAAATCGATCCTCGGGATGACGTCGAGGAGGATGCCGCGCGCCTCAGCCGCATGACCCAGACCATGCGCCAGGTCGCCCGTCAGGCATCGCTCGACCCGGGCGACGGGATCGAGTTGTAGGGGGCGGCCGTGACGAAACCTCTCAAGAAACAGCGGCTGTCGGTCTATCTCGATCCCGATGTGATGAAGGCGCTCGCCGCGCACGCCGCGCGGCGAGACCTATCCCTGTCGCTGGTCGCAGAAGCAGGCATCGCCTCCTTCTTGTCGCCTGATGCCGCGGAACGGCAAGAGGCGGCCACCACTAAGCGGCTCGACCAGCTCGATCGTCGCATCGCGCGGATGGAGCGCGATCTTGGCATTTCAGTCGAGACGCTCGCCGTGTTCATTCGCTTCTGGCTGACGTCCAATCCGCCACTGCCAGAGCCGGCACAGGTTGCGGCGCGCGCCAAGGCCGCCGAGCGCTACGAAGCTTTCGTCACCGCCCTTGGCCGACGACTCGCGCAAGGACCGAAGCTCAGGCAGGAAATCGCGGAAGACATTCCCGCGCGCGACGCGGAATAATCACTGATCTACGCATCGCAAGTATTCGGGCGTTCCGCCGTTTCCCTGTCTTTGTACGCCACAGTACGACGACCACATTATGGTTGTTGTCAGGCCATGATTTCTGCCTCTTCTACTCATCCCCGATCCAGGGCCGCATGTCGCGGTCCCGCAAGAGAACGGGGACGACGTGGCGGCCACTCACCAGAAATCGGAAGCGATCCTTCGCGGTGCGCGCATGCTGCGCACAGCCCTCGGGTCCGCGATCGCCACGTTTCTGGAAGATCCCGCGATCGTCGAGGTGATGCTCAACCCCGATGGGCGGCTCTGGGTCGACCGGCTTTCCGAGGGGCTTTCCGATACGGGTGAGCGACTGTCGCCGTCAGACGGCGAGCGCATTATCCGCCTCGTCGCCCATCACGTCGGCGCCGAAGTTCATCCGGGTGCCCCGCGTGTCTCGGCCGAACTGCCCGAGACGGGGGAGCGGTTCGAGGGGCTGTTGCCCCCCGTGGTGTCCGCGCCGGCTTTTGCGATCCGCAAGCCGGCCGTCGCCGTGTTCACGCTCGACGACTATGTCGCCGCCGGGATCATGGCGGCGGCTCAAGCCGAGACCTTGCGCCAGGCGGTTGCCGATCGGCGCAATATCCTCGTCGCCGGCGGCACCTCGACCGGCAAGACCACGCTCACCAACGCACTGCTCGCCGAGGTCTCCAAGACCTCGGATCGCGTCGTCCTGATCGAGGACACCCGCGAGTTGCAATGCGCGGCACCCAACCTCGTCGCGATGCGCACGAAGGACGGCGTCGCCTCGCTCTCCGATCTCGTCCGTTCCTCGCTTCGCCTGCGCCCCGACCGCATTCCCATCGGCGAGGTGCGCGGCTCCGAGGCGCTGGACCTCCTAAAGGCCTGGGGCACCGGCCACCCCGGCGGCGTCGGGACCATCCACGCTGGCACCGCCATCGGCGCGCTCCGCCGCATGGAGCAGCTCATTCAGGAAGCCGTCGTTACCGTCCCGCGCGCGCTGATCGCCGAGACGATCGATCTCGTCGCCGTGCTCTCCGGCCGCGGCGCTTCGCGCCGCCTGGCTGAACTCGCTCGCATCGAGGGACTCGGCCCCGACGGCGACTACCGCGTCATCCCCGCAAGCCAGCCCCTCACAGGAGACCCGTCATGATCAAGCACGCCCTGCGCATCCGCCGCCACATCGCCACGGCGGTGTCGGTCACTTTCCTCACACTCGCCCTGGCGCCGGCCGCCCACGCGTCGGGTTCGTCGATGCCCTGGGAGGCGCCGCTTCAGTCGATCCTTGAATCGATCGAGGGGCCGGTCGCCAAGATCATCGCGGTGATGATCATCATCATCACCGGCCTGACCCTGGCCTTCGGCGACACGTCGGGCGGCGCCCGCAAGCTGATCCAGATCGTGTTCGGCCTGTCGATCGCCTTCGCCGCGTCGAGCTTCTTCCTGTCCTTCTTCTCGTTCGGCGGCGGGGCGCTCGTCTGATGGCCGACGGCGCGGATCATGGCGGCGAACTGCCGGGCTTCTCAGTCCCGGTCCACCGGGCGCTGACCGAGCACATCCTGCTCGGCGGCGCGCCGCGTTCGCTGGCCATCCTGAACGGCACTCTGGCCGCCGCGCTCGGCCTCGGCCTGCGCCTCTGGCTGGTCGGCCTCGGCCTCTGGGCCGTCGGGCATTTCGCGGCCGTCTGGGCCGCCAAGCGCGATCCCCAGTTCGTCGACGTCGTGCGCAAGCATCTGCGCATCCCCGGCCACCTGTCGGTCTGAGGAGCGACGCGATGATGAACCTTGCCGAGTATCGCAACCGCAACACCCGGCTCGCCGACTACCTCCCTTGGGTAGCGCTGGTCGGCGAAGGCATGGTGCTGAACAAGGACGGGAGTTTGCAGCGCACGGCGCGCTTTCGCGGCCCCGACCTCGACAGCGCCGTACCGGCCGAGCTGGTGGCCGTCGCCGGCCGGCTCAACAATGCCTTTCGTCGCCTCGGCTCCGGCTGGGCGATCTTCGTCGAGGCGCAGCGCCATGGCGCCGCCACCTATCCGGCCAGCATGTTCGCCGACAGCGCTTCCGGCCTGGTCGATGCCGAGCGCAAGGCCGACTTCGAGGAAGCCGGCGCGCATTTCGAGTCGAGCTATTTCCTGACCTTCCTCTATCTGCCACCGGCCGAGGACGCCGCCCGCGCCGAGACCTGGCTCTACGAGGGTCGCGATCATGCCGGCGTCGATGCGCACGAGGTACTGCGCGGCTTCGCAGACCGCACCGATCGCATCCTTCAACTCATCGACGCCTTCATGCCGGAATGTGCCTGGCTCGATGACGGCGAGACGCTGACTTATCTGCATTCCACCGTCTCGACGAAGCGGCACCGCGTCCGCGTCCCCGAGACACCGATGTATCTCGACGCGCTACTCGCCGACCAGCCGCTGACCGGCGGGCTGGAGCCGCGCCTGGGCGATGCGCATCTTCGCATCCTCACCATCGTCGGCTTCCCGACCGCGACCACGCCCGGCATCCTTGACGAGCTGAACCGACTGGCCTTTCCCTATCGCTGGTCGACCCGCGCCGTCCTCCTCGACAAGACCGACGCGACGAAGCTGCTGACCAAGATCCGGCGGCAATGGTTCGCCAAGCGCAAGTCGATCGCTGCAATCCTCAAGGAGGTGATGACCAACGAGGCCTCGGCACTGGTCGACACCGACGCGGCGAACAAGGCAGCCGACGCCGACATGGCGCTGCAGGAGCTGGGCGCCGACTATGCCGGCCAGGCCTATGTGACGGCGACGATCACCGTCTGGGACGACGATCCGCGCATCGCCGCCGAGAAGCTGCGGATGGTCGAGAAGGTCATCCAGGGCCGCGACTTCACCGCGATGCCAGAGACGATCAATGCGGTGGATGCCTGGCTCGGCAGCCTGCCGGGCCATGTCTACGCCAATGTCCGGCAACCGCCGATCTCGACACTGAATCTCGCCCATATGATCCCGCTGTCGGCGGTGTGGGCGGGACCGGAACGGGACGAGCACTTCGACGCACCCCCACTGCTTTACGGCAGAACCGAAGGCTCGACCCCGTTCCGGCTTTCCATCCATGTCGGCGATGTCGGCCATACGCTGATCGTCGGCCCCACAGGCGCCGGCAAGTCCGTGCTGCTGGCGCTGATGGCGCTGCAATTCCGGCGCTATGCGCAATCCCAGGTGTTCGCGTTCGACTTCGGCGGCTCGATCCGCGCTGCCGCACTCGCCATGCGCGGCGACTGGCATGATCTCGGCGGTGGGCTTACCGAAGGATCGGACGACAGCGTGTCGCTCCAGCCGCTGGCCCGCATCGACGACGTCGCCGAGCGGGCCTGGGCCTCCGACTGGCTGATCGCGATCCTGGGGCGCGAGAGCGTTGCCGTCACGCCCGAGGTCAAGGAGCACCTCTGGTCGGCGCTGTCGTCGCTCGCCTCCGCACCGATCGCCGAGCGGACTCTGACGGGCCTGTCGGTCCTCCTCCAGTCCAACGACCTGAAGCAGGCGCTGCGACCCTATTGCGTCGGCGGTCCCTACGGCCGGTTGCTCGACGCCGAGACCGAGCATCTGGGCGAGGCCAATGTTCAGGTCTTCGAGACCGAAGGTCTGATCGGCACCGGCGCTGCCGCCGCCGTGCTCGCCTATCTCTTCCACCGCATCGAGGACCGCCTCGACGGTCGCCCAACCCTGCTGATCGTCGATGAAGGCTGGCTCGCGCTCGACGACGAGGGCTTCGCCGGCCAGCTCCGCGAATGGCTGAAGACCCTGCGCAAGAAGAACGCCAGCGTCGTCTTCGCCACGCAGTCGCTCTCCGACATCGACGGCTCGGCGATCGCCCCAGCCATCATCGAAAGCTGCCAGACCCGCATCCTGCTCCCGAACGAACGCGCGATCGAGCCACAGATCACCGCCATCTATCGCCGCTTCGGCCTCAACGATCGCCAGATCGAGATCCTCGCGCGCGCGATGCCCAAGCGCGACTATTACTGCCAGTCCCGCCGCGGCAACCGGCTCTTCGAGCTGGGTCTGTCGGACGTAGCGCTGGCGCTCTGCGCCGCCTCGTCGAAGCAGCACCAGGCGCTGATCGCCGCGGTTCACGCCCGCAGCGGCACGGATGGTTTCCTTGCCGAATGGCTTGGCGAGAACCGGCTCGGCTGGGCCGCCGACCTCATCGCCGACCTCACCAACATCACCCCCCAAACCGATCCGGAGGCACGCCCATGACCCGTTCCGTTCGTTCCCGCTCACGCGCGCTGCGCATCGGCGCCGCGCTCCTTGCCGCGCCGCTCGCGCTGTCGCCAATCTTCGCCCCGCCGGCCGCCGCACAGTGGATCGTCTATGATCCGACCAACTATGCGCAGAACGTCCTGACGGCGGCGCGCACGCTCCAGCAGGTCAATCAGCAGATCACCCAGCTTCAGAATGAAGCGACCATGCTGATCAATCAGGCTCGCAATCTCGCGAGCCTGCCGTACTCATCGATTCAGCAGCTTCAGCAGTCGGTGCAGCGCACCCAGCAACTTCTCGCGGAGGCGCAGGGCATCGCCCTCAACGTCCAGCAGATCGACCGTGCGTTTCAGACCACCTATGGCAACGCGTCGATGTCGGCGTCCGATCAGGCGCTCGTCGCGGGAGCGCGCGAGCGCTGGCAGAACACAGTCGGAGGCTTGCAGGACGCCATGCGCGTGCAGGCCGGCGTCGTCGGCAACATCGACACCAATCGCGGTGAGATGACGGCGCTCGTCGGCCAAAGCCAGGGCGCGACCGGCGCGCTTCAGGCGACGCAGGCGGGCAATCAGCTTCTCGCCCTGCAAGCACAACAGCTCGCTGACCTCACCGCCGTCGTTGCCGCCAATGGCCGCGCACAGAGCCTCTCCGAGGCCGAGCGGGCGGCAGCGGCCGAACAGGGCCGCGAACAGCGCCGCCGCTTCCTGACGCCGGGCACGGGCTACCAGCCCGGCAACGCCCGCATGTTCCCGAACGGCAACTGAGGACATGGTCATGGACGGCAAGATGCTCGCGCGGCTTGGCGCCGTCGTGTTCGTCGCGGTCGCGGTCACCGCGACCGCGATCGAGATGACCCGCAAGGAGGAAGCGCCGGCGGCCTGGCCATCCGGCCGCTCTACCCAGGCTCAGGCCGATCCCCTGCGTGACGAATTGATCCGCTGCCAGTCCCTTGGCGAAGCGGGGCCGCGCGATCCGGGGTGCCTCCGAGCCTGGGCAGAGAACCGTCATCGCTTTCTCGCGCCCGGCGCTCGTCCGATGGAGCGTCTCCCCGAACCGCCTCCGCCGAATGCGATTCCGCGCGAGATCCCCGACAATCCGATCCGCCGTGAAAGCGCGCCCCAGCCCGACGAGGCACGGTAGTATCATGGGCGGCACCGGCGTCATCGACCACTTCCTCGAGGTCTTCACCCGCTACATAGACAGCGGCTTCGGCCTGCTTAGCGGCGAAGTCGCGTTCATCGCCACAACGCTGATCGTCATTGACGTGACGCTAGCGGCGCTGTTCTGGAGCTGGGGCGCCGACGACGACATCATCGCACGGTTGGTGAAAAAGACGCTGTTCGTCGGGGTCTTCGCCTACATCATCGGCAACTGGAACAATCTCGCTCGGATCATCTTCGAGAGCTTCGCAGGCCTTGGCCTGAAGGCCAGCGGCACGGGCTTCACGACAGCCGACCTTCTGCGCCCCGGCAAGGTCGCTCAGACCGGGCTCGACGCCGGACGGCCGCTGCTCGATTCGATCTCCAGCCTGATGGGCTACTGGTCGTTCTTCGAGAACTTCATCCAGATCGCCTGCATGTTCCTGGCGTGGGCTCTGGTGCTGCTCGCCTTCTTCATCCTCGCCATCCAGCTCTTCGTCACACTCATCGAGTTCAAGCTGACGACGCTCGCCGGCTTCGTGTTGATCCCGTTCGGCCTGTTCGGCAAATCCGCCTTCATGGCCGAACGCGTGCTCGGCAACGTCATCTCATCCGGCATCAAGGTCCTGGTCCTCGCCGTCATCATCGGCATTGGCTCTACGCTGTTCTCCGAGTTCACATCCGGCTTCGGCGGCCAGAACCCATCTATTGACGAGGCTATGGCGATCGTGCTCGCCGCTCTGTCGTTGCTTGGCCTCGGCATCTTCGGTCCCGGGATCGCGAGCGGCATCGTCTCCGGCGGTCCTCAACTCAGCGCCGGCGCCGCCGTCGGCACAGGCCTCGCCGCAGGCGGCATGGTGGCGGCAGGCGTCGGCGCGGTCGGCGCAGCCGCGTCCGGCGGCGCGGCACTCGCCGGTGGCGCAGCAGCAGCCGCCCGTGGCGGTGCTGCGCTCGCAGGCGGGGCTTCCACTGCCTACAGCCTTGGCGCTGCCGGGCAGTCCGGCGCGACAGGTGTCGCCTCGGGGCTTGGCGGGGTCGCTCGTGCCGGTGGCAGCGCTGCGGTCTCACCGCTCCGCCGTGCGGCCTCCCGCGCCGCCGAGAGCATGCGCTCCAGCTTCAACGCCGGTGGCAAAGCCGCGTTCGAGGCGACGGGCGGCTCCTCCACCATGGGCTCGATCGGCGGTGATGCCGCCGGTGACGGCGCCGCGTCCTCCGGTGCCGCCAATGCCGGCGGACCGCCCGCCTGGGCGCAGCGGATGCGCCGCTCCCAGCGCATGACCCATGCCGTGCAAGCCACGGCCCATGCCGTCCGCTCCGGCGACGCCCACGGCGGCGGCTCCTCCGTCAACCTGTCCGAAGGCGATCGCTGATGTTCAAACGACCCACCACCCATTACGGCAAAGCGGCCGAACCCGAGACGCCGTATCAGCGCGCGGCGCAGGTCTGGGATGAGCGCATCGGCGCCTCTCGCATCCAGGCCAAAAACTGGCGGCTCATGGCCTTCGGCTCCCTGATCCTCTCCGCCGGTTTCGCTACCGCGCTCGTCGTGCAGTCGGCACGCGGAACGATCGTGCCGTGGGTGGTGCAGGTCGATCGCGTCGGTCAGGCTCAAGCCGTGGCGCCGGCCGAGGCCGACTATCGTCCCACCGATCCGCAGATCGCCTTCCACCTGGCGCGCTTTATCGAGCAGGTCCGCTCGATTCCTGCCGACGCGATCATCGTGCGTCAGAACTGGTTGCGGGCATACGACTTCACGACCGATCGCGGGGCGATGGCGCTCAATGACTATGCCCGCTCGAACGACCCGTTCACGCGGGTCGGCCGCCAGCAGGTCGCCGTCGACGTCTCAAGCGTCATCCGCGCGTCTCCCGACAGTTTCCGCGTCGCCTGGGTCGAACGTCGTTATGAGAACGGCCAGCTCGCCGAAACCACGCGCTGGACGGCGATCCTGACGATCGTCGTGCAGATTCCTCGCAACGCCGACCGGCTCAGGGCCAATCCGCTCGGCATCTACGTCAACGCCATCAACTGGTCACGGGAGCTTGGGCAATGAAGCCGTCTTTCCGTAAAGCCGGAAATCCGGCTTCACACACAATCGTATTCGCAGTTCTGCGGAAAGCCGCATTCCCTGCGGTCCTGCTGGCGACGAGCGCGCTGGCCGGCTGTGCGACCACCAATCCACCGCCGGAAATCTCCTACGACAATGCGGCCCCGGCTGTGCAGACGGTCGATCCGCCAGCGCCCGTCACCGTGGTCGAGCTGCCGCGGCCGCTGCCGCTACCCGGCCAGTTGCAGCCCGTGCCGGAGACGCGACGCGCGCCCGAGCCGACCAACCCGACGGCGCGCGTCAATCAGGCCAATGAGGCGGCCCGCGTCCAGCCGGTGCGCGACGGCTTCATCAACTCCATGCAGGTCTATCCCTGGACGCAAGGGGCGCTCTATCAGGTCTATACTGCTGTCGGGCAGATCACCGACATCGCGCTTCAGCCGGGCGAGCAGCTCGTCGGCGCCGGTCCGGTGGCGGCCGGGGACACGGTCCGCTGGATCATTGGCGACACCGAGAGCGGATCGGGCGCGACGCGCCAAATCCATATCCTCGTGAAGCCGACGCGGGCCGACCTGATGACGAACCTCGTCATCAACACCAACATGCGCACCTATCACATGGAGCTGCGCTCGACCGAGCGGACCTATATGGCATCGGTCTCCTGGCAGTATCCGCAGGACCAGCTCATCGCCCTGCGCCGGCAGAACGCCGAGGCGCAGGCCGCCCAGCCGGTGGCGAGCGGAGTCGATCTCGCCAACGTCAACTTCCGCTACGCGATCGAGGGTGATCGCGCGCCCTGGCGGCCGCTGCGCGCCTTCGATGACGGCCGCCAGGTCTTCATCGAGTTTCCGCGCGGCATCGGTCAGGGCGAGATGCCGCCGCTCTTCGTCGTCGGCCCCGAGGGCAATACCTCCGAGCTGGTGAACTACCGCGTTCGCGGCCACCACATGATCGTCGACCGCCTGTTCGCCGCCGCCGAACTGCGTTTCGGCTCCGGTCGCGAGCAGAAGCGCGTCAGGATCTTCCGCACCGACGGAAGGCCGACCTCATGAGCGAGAACCCGCCCCGGAATGAGGAAGTGCCCGACGATGGGCAGCCCTTGACCGGCGAGCCGGTCGGGCCAGCGCCGATGCGCCTGCGCGCCGAACCGCCCCGCGTCACGCGGTTATCGCGGAAGGTTCTCGCCGGCCTCGGTCTTGTCGCCAGCGTTGGGCTCGGCGGTGCGCTGATCTACGCGCTTCAGACACGCGACGGCGGTCGGCCGAACGACGAACTCTATTCGACCGAGAACCGCTCGACCGCTGACGGACTGGCCGGCCTGCCGCGAGATTACAGTGGCGTGCCGCAGCTCGGTCCGCCACTTCCCGGTGACCTCGGGCGGCCGATCCTCAGCACCCAGGATCGCGGACAGCCGGTGCCGACACCCGGAATCGCCACGCCCAATCCCGGCATCAGCCCGGAAGAGCAGCGCCGCCTTCAGGAGATCGAGACCGCGCGGACCAGCCGCCTTTTCTCCGGATCGGAAAGCCGGGGGGCGCCCGCTGTGTTGATTTCCACTGAGATCTGACCCGGCAGGAGCGGATTTTTCCATCGAGAACTGACCCATGTTTTCACCACGTCTCACGCGGCATCGCGGGGGACAGCGGAGTGATCTACATGGAGTTATTGAG